>CAVILU010000001.1:0-34058 GCA_963643535.1 bacterium
ACTCGCGACCCCAACCTTGGCAAGGTTGTGCTCTACCAACTGAGCTATTTCCGCATGAAGTCGGGGTACCCGGATTCGAACCGGGGACCCTCTGCTCCCAAAGCAGATGCGCTAACCGGACTGCGCTACACCCCGAGTCGAAAGGATTACCTTCCGAAGGAAAAGTTTGCGGAGAGAGGGGGATTCGAACCCCCGGAACCCTAATCGGGTTCGGCAGTTTAGCAAACTACTGGTTTAAGCCACTCACCCATCTCTCCATCGAGACAAGCACTTTAATGCTTACTCCGCTAGTGCTTTCCTTTCCGAAAGCGATGCAAAGTTAGCTCCTCATTTGGGATTATGCAAGAGGTGGAGCGATTTTTTTCTTAGAGAAATCGGGCTTGGGAGGTTAACATATTAGTTCTTAGTGGGGTTGTGGGTGCATTTTTTTTTGCGAAAAGTTCAGAAGAAAGGAGGTGGAGAGATTGACTTGGGCTGTTTTTGGGGAGATGGACTGCCACTATTCTTTCGACTATAATGTATGACAGCTTTGGGAAATACTACGGCATGGCGAGTGTTTGGCAACAGCGGGCAAACGTCCGTTAAATTGGTAATTGATGTTTTCGGACGGGTATTTATCTTTGCTTTGCGAACAAAAAACAAAGACAATAATATATGTTGCTTGAAAAGATTAAATCGCCGGCAGACGTCAAGGCGTTGCCAGCAAGCGAGCTGAACAAGCTTGCCGACGAGGTGCGCGAGGCCTGCCTCAACCGCGTAGCCAACCATGGCGGTCACGTAGGTCCTAACTTAGGATTCGTAGAGGCGACCATCGCATTGCACCGAGTATTTAATGCACCTGAGGATAAATTCGTGTTTGACGTAAGTCACCAGAGCTATCCGCATAAGACTCTCACGGGCCGCGCATTCGGATTTCTTGACATGACGAGGCTTGACGAGGTGTCCGGTTACAGCAGTCCTACGGAATCGCCAGAGTATGACACATTTGAGTTGGGCCACACGTCGACTTCCATTGCCCTTGCGACAGGACTGCAGAAGAGCCGCGACATCTGCGGACGCAAAGAAAACGTGGTAGCCATAATTGGCGACGGCTCTCTCTCCGGAGGCGAGGCCTTCGAGGGGCTGGACACGGCTGCCGAGATTGGCACTAACATCATCGTGATAGTCAATGACAACGAGATGTCGATAGCCGAGAACCACGGAGGACTTTATGGAAACCTCGCGCTGCTGAGAAAGACGCAGGGCAAGGCGGAGTGCAACTTCTTCCGCGCAATGGGGATGGACTACATGTACGTAGAGCAGGGAAACGACATCCAGACCCTCATCGAGGCCTTCGAGAAAGTAAAGGATATCGACCACCCCATAGTAGTACACATCCACACCGAGAAGGGCCACGGCTACGCCCCCGCAGTTGAGAACAAGGAGCGTTGGCACTGGAGCATGCCGTTTGACATCAGCACGGGCGACCTCAAGAACCCTATGAACGGCGAGGACTATGGTGACCTCATGGGCCAGTATCTGCTCGGCGAGATGAAGAATGACCCGAAGCTCGTAGTCGTAACATCGGGCACGCCCACCGTAGCTGGCTTCACGGCCGACAGGCGCAAAGAGGCCGGGAAGCAGTTCGTAGACGTAGGCATTGCCGAGGAAGAGGCCGTAGCCCTCATCTCGGGCATGGCGAAAGGGGGAGTGCACGCCGTATGGAACGCATACAGCACATTCATCCAGCGCACGTATGACCAGCTTGCGCAAGACCTCTGCATCAATGGCAATCCAGCCGTGATAAACGTATTCTGCGGCAGTGTGCTCGGAATGAACGACATCACCCATATAGGATTCTTCGACATCCCGATGCTCACGAGCATACCGAACCTCGTTTACCTTGCCCCGGCATCGTATGAGGAGTTGATGAGCATGGAGAAATGGGCTATCGAGCAGACGAAGTACCCCGTGGCCATCCGAATTCCTGGTGGCGCCGTTGTCCACTCGAGTGAGAAGTTCCCGACGGATTACTCGGAGCTTGGCAAGGCTCGCGTTGTGCGCAAGGGCAGCCGCGTGGCAATAGTTGGTTCTGGCGCATCGATAGCTTGGGCCGAGAAGGCGGCGGAGATACTCAAGGCAGACGGGATTGAGCCCACGATTATCTCTCAGACATTCGTATCGCACCTCGACGAGGCATTGCTTGAGAGCCTCAAGGCGGACCATAGCGTAGTAGTCGTGGCAGAGGACGGCGCTATTGAAGGCGGATTCGGAGAGAAGATTGCTCGATTCTATGGTACGAGCGACATGAAGGTTGTTTGCCTCGGCGTCAAGAAGGGACTGTATGACAGGTATTCCTACTCTGAGCTTCTCTCGGATAGCGGACTTACGCCTGAGAAGATTGCCGAAGCAGCTAGGCAATTGACAATTAACAATTGACAATTGACAATTGCCGTGGATGTTAAGCTCAGGTCGCCGTATTATTCGGCGATTTAGGCTATTGGCGGCATTGACAATTTGGAGTTACTGCCTACAAAGATTTCCGCCCGACGGGGACCACGCTTTATGGTCTCCTTCGGGCGGATTTTTTTGTTATTGTTCTTTGGCTGTCGCTATTTGTCCTTTTTACCCAAGAGGGCATCGAGGATGGCGTTGCCGATTTTGCGTTCGAGGCCGGCTTTTGTGGTGGGGATGCCGGTTTTCTTGGCGATTTTGCGCTTCGCCTGGGTGATACCGAGAGCTGTGAGGAGGGAGAAGGAGAGACCGGGAATGCCTAATTTGCCCATGACTACTATGTTTTTATTGGTTATCTATGATAGATAACGAGAAGATGAGCGAATTATTTTGTTGGCAGAGGGAGGAAGAGCTGCCCCCCCAAAAAAAGCAACGAGTTGTCAATTGTTATTTGTTTATTGCTTTAGATTGTTTTTTTTGTCCTAGGGCTGTATTTTTCAGTTCACAGTTCACAGTGCACAGTTTGCGTTACCCCGCCGCGGGGTTCCCGGTAATTGCAAATTGTCAATTGCCTAAGTTACGGTTAAATTTTATTTTTTGCCCTAGGGCTTGCGCCCTGGGCTAGCATACAACGCCCCTTTGGGGCTCCAATTCAGTGCACAGTTTGCGTTACCCCACCGCGGGGTCCCGGTAATTGTTAATTGTTATTTGTTAATTGCCAAATGATTGTTTTGTGGGTGCGCTATCTCAAAAAAATAAGAGGCCGCCCTGACGACACAAGTCGTCAGGGCGGTCTCTTTTATTTATGCAGTAGTTGCTGATTTTAGCAACAGGGAGGTGGGCCGGGATTAGATAGCGGACTGGAACTGCTGGAGGAAGCGCATATCGTTCTCGAAGAAGTTGCGGATGTCGTCTACGCCATAGCGGAGCATAGCGATACGCTCGACGCCCATGCCGAAAGCATAACCACTGTACTCCTTGGGATCGATGCCATTGTTCTCGAGGACGGCGGGGTCAACCATTCCGCAGCCAAGGATCTCGAGCCATCCGGAGCCCTTGCAGACGCCGCAGCCCTTGCCACCGCAGAGAGTGCAGCTGACGTCCATCTCGGCCGAAGGCTCGGTGAAGGGGAAATAGGATGGGCGGAGACGGATCTCGACATTGGAGCCGAACATCTCCTTAGCGAAATAGAGGAGCACCTGCTTGAGGTCGGCGAAAGAGACGTTCTTGGCGATATAGAGGCCCTCGACCTGGTGGAAGATGCAGTGCGCACGAGCAGAGATGGCCTCGTTGCGGAAGACGCGTCCGGGGAAGACGGCACGGATAGGCGGCTTCTGACGCTCCATCTCGCGGACCTGGACGGAGCTGGTGTGCGTGCGAAGGAGGATATCTGGGTTGGTATTGATAAAGAAAGTATCCTGCATATCGCGGGCGGGGTGCTCTGGCGGGAAATTGAGAGCAGTGAAGACATGCCAATCGTCCTCGACCTCGGGGCCCTCTGCTACAGTGAAACCGAGACGGCCGAAGATCTCGACTATCTCGTTCTTGACGAGAGATATCGGGTGGCGGCCACCGATGGGAGCGGAGGTGGCGGGACGCGTGACGTCGGTCTCCTCTTTAGCGACCACGTTTGCCGCAGCGGCCTGAGCCTTGAGCTCGGCGATGCGGTCTTGCGCCAAGGTCTTGAGTTCGTTGAGGCGCTGGCCCATCTCGCGCTTGAGCTCGGGGGCTACAGTCTTGAACTCATCGAAGAGGGCGGAGACTTCGCCTTTCTTGCTGAGATATTTGATACGGAGAGCCTCTACCTCGTCGGCTTTCTGAGCTTTGAGGTTGGCTATTTCGGCTTTGAGAGCTTCTATTTTGTCCTTCAACATCGGGAATTCAGAATTTTATCGGAACAAAATTAATTATTTTTCAGACAATAGGTAGCAAGGATTGCCAATAAGAAGCCAATATTAGGCATTATCAGTTGACAAGCCTCACCACGGCAAGGCAAATATCGTGAGGCTCAACGGGGCGAAGAGACGACACGGGCTTAATGATAACAGGCTCAGACATAAGGTGGCGAAGCGACTCGGCAGCGACGGCAAGCGACGAAAGCACGAAATGTGCGGAGAAGCCGGAGGGATCGGTATCCACAATGGCGAGCCTCTTAGTCTTGCGAAGAGAAGCCGCCACCACGCCCGACGGGTCGAAGGGGCGAAGAGAGCCGAGGTGGAGGAGATCCACACGAAGATTCTGCGCTTCGAGGAGACGCACGGCATCGGCAGCATAGCGGGTGCCGAGACCGAAAGAGACGAGCGTGACATCCTCGCCAACAGCGAGCTTGGAGACAGGCGCAGCGGCCACGACACCCACACCACCAGCAGGCTGATGAGCATCGAAGCCAGGCTCGAGAACCACAGCCTGACGCGGAGACGCGAAGAGCGAGGCATAGACAGACTGCGCCTCGGCGGACGACACGGGAGTGAAGACCTCGGCGGAAGGCGCAGACGACGCAAGGAAAGAACCGGCCTCGATGTCGGTGGAGCGCACGACGACGGGCACCGACGGGTAGGAAGCGAGAGAGGAAGCCATGACCTCGGCAGCCGAAGCCTCGACAACGGGGAGAGCTCCGGAGAGAGCCACGCCTATGGCCTTATTGATAGAGCCATAGTCGGCAGGCATACGCATGACGGGGAGAACGGACTCGGCACAGGCATCGTCTATATCCATAAGGGAGCGATGGGGGTGGCGGATGGGCGTATCGGCCACGAGGGACGTGAGGTAGGCCCCGCGACGTTGGCGTTCTACCTCCTGACGCGCCTCGGACTCAATCTCCGCAAGTTGTTCGGCCGAGGCTATTTGCTTATCCACCAGCCAAGAGCCAAACGACTCGACATCAGAGTCGTCGCCACTGACGAAGGTCAGAGCCGTGCAGCCACTGCGAGCGGCCTCAACTTGCTGGCGCATGACACGGCAGAGCGCGGCGTAGTCGGCACCCTTGGCGGCCTCGATGCTGAGAGTCTTGCGGCCACCGGCGGCGACGCCGAAGCCACTAAGTTGACGTATAAGATTGCCATTGCTGGTAGACCCACTATTATTCCAAAGGACCACGCAGAGCGGGAGGGAACGTGCGGCGGAATAGCAAACGGCTTCGAGGAAATCGCCGTTGGATCCAAAATCGCCACATGCGGAGCAGACAATGACACGATGCGCAGGCGAATCGAGTTCGGCACCGACACCCGAGACATCGGCAAGAGCCATACCCACGGCAACCGAGAGTCGGCTGGGCGAGCCATGGCTATAGAGATCGTAGGCCGAGGAGAATATCGACTTGAAGAAATCGGACACGGAGACATCGCCGCGGGCCACTTGCGCCGAAAGGTCGAGCCCCGCCGAGACGTAGGCATCGGACGGAGCGACGAAACGCGCCAAAGCCACCTGCGCCACGTCGCAACGCGAAGTAACGAAATGGCAATCGGCCTCCATACTCGCCGAGCGTCGCATCTCACGGCCGAGGAACGCTGCTCGGTAATCGCCAAGGACTTGCTCCTTGAATTGTTTTAGGTTTATATCTGTCTCCATTTGCCAAAGAGGCTGGATGGTGGGATTAAATTAAGGTAACAAGCCTCTAAGTTAGCACAAAGAATCGAGCATTGCCATCTCGCCCTCGATATCTTCGGCCACGGAACGGGCGTACTCTTCGGAGCGGGAGGCTAAGCCAGTCAGCATATCGGCAATGAGAGTCGCCATAGAGAAAGAGTAGACCGACGAACCGTAGCGACGCAGTCGGCACACCTGGCGGGCGAGGAAACTGACGGCCCGGGCCTCGGCAAAAGACCATTCGCCACGGGCCATTGCGCAGTGGAGCATAGACTGAGCGGAATCCGCGACAGGAGAGACAGAGGCGAGCCACGCCTGTGCGTCGGCGGACGAGAGGTCGGCGGACTTCCCGTTGGACTCAGGAGCGACAAAGAACTCCGAGCGTTGGCGGGCCACAAGCATACGGCCTATTGTATTTGCGGCGATAGCGAAATCGTAGTCCGCATCGCGTTCCACGAGGAGGGAGACGAGTTGCGGGCCATTGGGCATTGAGCCCGAGAGGAGGAAGGGGATAGCGTCGGCCATCTCGAGAGTCGGGACGGAGGCTGCCCAGCTGGCCACGACTTCGGCAGAGGGATTGAGTCGGGAGGCAGCGGCAAGGGCCACGAGCATCAGATCTCGCCAGCCTGTTTGCCAAAGCTCGTCGCAATCTTCGATGGAGAGTTCCTCTTGCGCGGCTATGTCTCGTGCATGTTGGAGAGACGTGCCGTAGTTGGCCTTATATGCGTCGTCGAGTCCGCGCATAATTTGAGCGACTTCGCCATTCATGTGTCGTCGGACTTGGAACTTCAGGTCGCGTAGTTTGTCGGGGCTCATAATTTAGAATTCTTATAAAGTTGGAAATTTCTTTGTTTAGGTCTTGCAAAATTAGCGAAAATGGTAGAACTTTGCACTCGCAAAACAAAAGATGGTGGGTGTAGCTCAGCTTGGTTAGAGCGCCAGATTGTGGCTCTGGAGGTCGCCGGTTCGATCCCGGTTACTCACCCTACTTAGTTTCAAAAGCCTCGGCTTCCGGATGGGAGCCGAGGCTTTTTTTCAGTTAACAGTTAACAGTGCACAGTTAACAGTTAACAAGTTGTTTGCTGCTTTTTCTCCTACCGTTGTTTACTTGAACCGTTTTTATTTTATTTTTTTTGGGGGGGAGGCTCTGTTTTCTTTGTGGGCTGCGGCACTCTGCTGGCCGCTTATTCTTTATTCTTCGTTTTCTTTGCTTCATTTTCTTTGCTTCGCTTTGCGACGATTCCTCTGACATTATAAAATGATTCCAGCTGCTTCTTTTCTGTAATTTGCCCACCACTGCTCACCCCCCACTCCACTGGATTTGAGACGTATAATTCTGCTATTGTTTATTGAAAATAAGCTGCTAACCTCTGGGGTTGGGACGTGGAGGCGACGGCAGGATTGGTAATGAAAGTGGACAGATTTGGGGTAAAAATGGGTAAAGGTTTGGCAGATTTCATATTTTTCTGTACCTTAGGACTAAGAAAGTTGATGCACAAGGCAATGGAATTAAAAGAGGAATTGAAGAAATACTTCGGGTTCGACACGTTTAAAGGGAACCAGAAAGCCATAATAGAGAACCTCATGGCGGGCAAGGACACGTTTGTCCTGATGCCTACGGGAGGTGGCAAATCGCTATGTTACCAGCTCCCGGCGCTGCTGCTCGAGGGCACGGCGATAGTAATATCCCCGCTCATCGCCCTGATGAAGAATCAGGTGGACATGGTGCGCGGGTACTCGGCCGTGAATGGCGTGGCGCACTTCCTAAACTCGTCACTGAGCCGAGCCAGCATCAACGAGGTGAAGCAGGATGTGCTTGCCGGCGTCACGAAGTTGCTGTATGTGGCACCGGAGTCGCTGACGAAAGAGGAGAACGTGCAGTTCCTGCGGAACGTCAAGATATCGTTCTATGCCGTGGACGAGGCGCACTGTATCTCGGAGTGGGGGCATGACTTCCGTCCTGAATACCGACGTATCCGTCCTATAGCCAACGAGATAGGCGAGGCACCAATAATCGCACTGACGGCGACCGCGCCACCAAAGGTGCAGCACGACATACTGAAGAGCCTGAACATACCGGATGCCACTGTGTTCAAATCGTCATTCAACAGGCCAAACCTATATTATGAGGTACGCCCGAAGCAGAATGCGACGAAAGACATAATCCACATCTTGAAAAACGACCCGGGCAAGAGCGCCATAGTATATTGCATGAGTCGCAAGAAAGTGGAAGAGCTCGCCGAGAACCTCAACATCAACGGCATAAAGGCCGTGCCATATCATGCGGGGCTAGATGCCGCCACGAGGGCCGAGAACCAAGATAAGTTCCTGATGCAGAAGGTGGACGTGGTGTGTGCCACGATAGCCTTCGGAATGGGCATCGACAAGCCCGACGTACGCTACGTATTCCACTACGACATTCCGAAGAGCCTCGAAGGCTACTATCAGGAGACGGGTCGAGCGGGCCGCGACGGAGGCGAAGGCCGATGCATAACATTCTACAGCCGCAAGGACATCCAGAAGCTGGAGAAATTCATGCAAGGCAAGCCGCTCAACGAGCAAGAGATCGGCCGCCAACTGATAGCGGAGACTGTGGCCTATGCCGAGAGTGGCGAGTGCAGAAGGAAGACGCTGCTTACGTATTTTGGCGAGGCATATGACGTGCCGAACTGCGGATGCTGCGACAACTGCCTGTCTCCGCGCGAGAGGTTCAACGCCCGCGACGCCGTAGAGCTTCTGCTGGACGTCATTGGCGACTTCAACAACAGGTATAAAGCCGAGTATATCATAGACTTCATAATGGGTGTGGCCACAGACCAGATAAAGTCTTATGGCCATACAGATCATGAGCTCTTCGGCAACGGAAAGGAGCACGACAGAAGATATTGGACATCCGTATTGCGTCAGTCCATCGTGGCCGGATATATCAGCAAAGACATTGAGAACTACGGACTATTGCGCATTGGCCCGAACGCCGACGATGTGGAGAAGAGCAAAGCCGCAATAATGTTCGTGATGGACCGCGACTTCACCGACGCCGACGACGAGGAGGCACCGCAACAGGGTGGCACCTCGGCACTCGACGAAGTGGCATACGGCGCGCTGAAGGACATCCGCCGCGAGATAGCCGAGAAGCAGAACTTGCCGCCACACGTGATATTCTCGGACATGGCACTTGAGGCTATCGCCACGTACTACCCGCTGACGATGGACGAGCTCAAGAACATACCGGGCGTGGGCGAAGGCAAGGCTCGCAAATTCGGCAAGAAGATTATCGAGTTCATCAACAAATACGTCGAGGAGAACGAGATAGAGCGTCCGCAGGACACCGTCATAAAGACCGTGGCCAACAAGTCGAAGAACAAGGTGGCCATAATCCAGGGTGTGGACCGCAAGATTGGTCTCGACGACCTTGCCAAGAGCCGCGGCTTGAGCGTGACGGAGCTCATCAAGGAGATGGAGGCCATTGTATATTCGGGCACCAAACTCAACGTGGATTACATTCTCCGCAAGCAATATGACCAGTATCAGATAGAGGATGTCTTTATGTACTTCAAGGAGGCGGAGGACGACTCTATGAAATCGGCCATGGATGAGCTGGACGAGGACGAGTACCCCGAGGAGCTTATCAGGCTTGTCAGGATAAAGTTCGTCTCGGAGATGGGAAACTGATTCCAGTTAACAGTTAACAGTTAGCAGTTAACAGTTAGCAGTTAGCTGTTGCTTTTGGCAATACTTTCAAAAAACAATGCCCTCATCATTAAGATTGTGGTGGGGGCTTTTTTATGGATAGACAATGAGATGGGAAGATTTGCTCATTGCGCAGCGTACGGGAAAGCAGACGCCACGCATGGAGCACTCGCGCACGGAGTTCATGCGCGACTACGACAGAATTATATTCTCGGCGCCCTTTAGGCGATTGCAGAACAAGACACAGGTGTTCCCGTTGCCGGGGTCGGTGTTTGTACACAACAGGCTCACGCACTCCATAGAGGTGGCATCGGTTGGTCGCTCGCTTGGCAGGAGCGTTGCCGAGGAGATGATAAAACGCGACTTAATGAGCACCGAGATGGCCATGTCGGTGAGCGACATAGTATCGGCCGCCAGCCTAGCGCACGACATGGGCAACCCGCCTTTCGGCCATTCGGGCGAGAGGGCCATACAGCACTACTTCACCAACGGCGCGGGGCAGCACATAGCGGACCACCTGAGCAAAGAGCAGTTGGCGGACGTGGCGAACTTCGACGGCAACGCTAACACGTTCCGCCTGCTCAGTCACTCATTCGCCGGGCGACGCAGGGGCGGATTTTCGCTCACCTACCCCACTTTGGCATCGATAATAAAATACCCGAGGCCATCGGTAGGCGTCAAGAAGTTTGGATATTTCCAGCAGGACGAGGAGACTTTCACAAACATCATGGAGACTCTCGGCATTCCGATGGTGGACACGGAGCGGGGGCAATATGCGCGCCACCCGTTGGTGTACCTTGTGGAGGCAGCGGACGACATTTGCTACCAAGCGATGGACGTGGAGGACGCATACCGACTTGGCATTTTCACGTTCGAAGAGACGAAGGAACTGTATATGGGATACTTCGATGCCGAGGCGGACCGCAATGTGTTCGACGCCCTCGAAAAGGTATCGATGGTAGTCACGGACAAGCATGAGCAGGTGGCTTATATGCGCACTTTGCTCATTGGACTGCTTGTGCGTCAGGCCACTGCCATATTCTGCGATAACATAGACGCTATTCTTGAGGGGCGGTTTGAGAAATCGCTTATCGCTCATCTTGAGGGACGTTGTCGCAGGGCTATGGACACGATGGCGCGCACGGCTGTGGAGCGGATATATAAGCATCAGAGCGTGGCACAGATTGAGCTTACGGGTTTTGCCATTATCGGGACTCTGATAGATAAGTTTATTGGAGCTCTTATGAATCAGGATATTTACTATTCGAGTTTGCTGCTGCCGTTCATTCCTGAGCAATATCGCGTTGGCCCGGATGCAAGTGTTTATGACAAGGTCATGAGCGCGGTGGATACGGTGTCGGGCATGACGGATCTTTATGCCGTGGATCTTTATAAGCGGGTGAAACCGAGTTAAGTTCAGTTAGCAGTACACGATTCACAGTTAACAGTTTTCGGGGGAGGGAGCATCTGACCTTTGTGGTTGGGTGCTCCCTTCTTCTTTGTTAGAAAAGAACCCGGATCTGCGAGCCCCGCGATATTCAATGCTGCCATATCGGGAACAGGGGCAAATGACACACATACCGTTGTATGCGGTATAAAGGCTGTGGAAAAGAGACTAGGACAACAGACAAAAAATATCGGCGCCCTGCATCTCGATGCAGGGCGCCGATGTCTGGTTAAGCCTTAAGTTTCTCTTAATTCGAAACCTATTATTACTCGGGCTTCATAGTCACGATGAGCTTGTTAGCCTCGGCGAGAATCGTCTTGGCGAGAGACTGGATGTCGGCAGCGGAGATTGAGTTGATCCGCTGCTCGTAGTCGTTGTCGTTAGTCCCGCGGAGGATATTGATTTTGATGAGGCTCATCCAAGTGTCGTTGGACTGGAGGTCCTCTATGCGCGCCTTGATGAGGTGCTTCTTGACCTTGTCGAGGTCGTCGGCACGTGGGCCCTCGTCGGCAATCTTCTTAATCTCGGCTTCGAGAATCGGGAAGAGGCGGTCGAAGGCCTCGGGGTCGGTGTCGAAAGTGATGTAGAGCGAGTACTCCTCCGTCGGGGCTTTGTCAAGCGAGCCCTGGACGGAGACACCGTACGTGCCACCCTGGTCCTCTCGTACACTCTCGAGGTAGCGCATAGAGAGAACTCGGCCGAGGATTGTCATTGCCGAAGCTTCGCGCTGGCTATAGGCGTGCTTGTGGCTATAGATGAGGGTATTGGAGATCTTGCGGGTGGTCATGGGCGTAGAGAACTCCACGCTGACGTTGCGTTGCGGCATGTAGTCATAGCGGGGTGTCCACTTGGCTACGCGTTTGCCTGTGGGGAGGTTGCCGAGCCACTTGCAGACGGCAGGCATGATGCTGTCGATGTCGAAAGATCCTACAATGACGAAGTCGAAGCCCTTGGCGGAGGAGAAACGAGCTCGCTGAGCCTCAAGAGTCTTGGCGATTGTGATATCCTTGAGTTGCTCGGTGGAGGATATGGACACTGCGTATGGGTTGCCGTCGTTCATGGCAGCCACAAGACGGCGACGGTAGATGTTGTCGGGGTTGTTGCTGGCGTTGGCGAGTACACTCTCAAGACGGTTGATGTATGACTCGAAGGCGACGGAATCGACGTGGGGCTCGGTAAACTTGAGGTAGACAAGCTGGAGCATTGTCTCGAAATCGGCCTTGCTGCTGCCTGCCGTGATGCCGTCGGTGTAGCGACCGATGGAGGTCTGCGCCGATGCGTTCTTACCCGTGAGGGCTTTGCGGAGCTCGTTGTTGGAGAAGCGGCCGGTGCCCATTTGGCTTATGACGGTGCCGGAGATTGCGGCCGAGAGTACGGCGGTCGTATCGAGAGTTGAGTATCCGCCACGGCTTATAGCCGAAAGGAGAATCTCGTTGTCGGCAAGTGTTGTGGGCTTGAGGTATACGCGGATGCCATTGGCGAGGGTGGCGATGCGGCAGCCATAGACTTTGTCGTCGGCCCATTTCTTGACCTTCTTGGCCTGTGGATCAACCTCGACGAGGCGGGTGTCTACGCACTCATCTTTGTAAGGAGTGAGCTCCTTCTTTGAAATTTCCGCACTGAGAGCATTGTAGCCTTCGACATCGAGGACACCCTTGTCGTCCTCGATTGCGGAGACGAGCATCACGGGTGCGGGAGTAAGAATCCTATCGATGTATGCCTTGATGGCCTCGGGTGTCACCATCGGGACAATGGCGTGGACGAGTTCGCGGTCGGTGGCGATTGAGGTAATTACGTTGTTGGAGAGGAAGGCGTTGTAATATTCGCTGACGTAGTTCTCGTTGAGAGTCTTGTTGCGAGCCTCGTAAGCATCGTCATATTGCTTAACGTAGTCACTTGCAGCGCGCTCAAGCTCGCCAGGGTTGACGCCCCAGCGGCGGAGCTTCTCAATCTCCTCAAGGATGATACGTGTTGCCTCAAGCGTCTTGCCGTTCTGAGATGAGATGGCAAATATAGCGGCATTGAGGGTTGGCGTGATGTCGGTGTCGTACATTGCGGCGTAGCCAAATGGCGCACCATTCATGACGAGGTCCGCCAGGCGATTATTGAATATTGCGCCGCAGAGGCCAGCTACGATCTGTGATGCCTGGAACTCAACGGTGTTGCGGATGGAGTCGGGCGCGGGCTCGTAGCGATACTGGATTTGGATAGTCGTGCGGGTGCACTCCTTGTCGCGGAGGATGGAGTATACGGGCTCGGGACTGATGGGGATCTTGAAATATGTGCGCTCAGCTGGATTTACGGGAGCTGGGATGTCCTGCCAAAGTTCCTTGATCTTGGCCTCGACGCGCTTGGGGTCCACGTCGCCGACAACGACAATGCCCTGGAGGTCGGGACGGTACCACTTTTGGTAATATTTGCGGATGGCCTCGTAAGGGAAGTTGTTCACTACGGCTGTGTCGCCAATCACGTCGCGGACGGCATAGCGAGTGCCGGGCATAGTGTTGGCGTTGTGGGCGAAGTACATACGTCGGGCTGCGGAAGCTCGGGTGCGCCACTCCTCGCGGATCACGCCGCGCTCCTTGTCTATCTCACTGCCGGCGAGGGTTATGAAGCCGCTCCAGTCGTGGAGGACGAGGAGTGCGCTATCTACGATGGCGGGGTCGGAGGTGGGGACTGTCGAGAGGTTATAGACCGTCTCGTCGAGGCTAGTGAAGGCGTTGACGTTCTCTCCGAAGCGTACGCCTACTCGCTCAAGGAAATTTATGATGCCCTTGTCGGGGAAATTCTTGGTGCCGTTGAAGGCCATATGCTCAAGGAAGTGGGCGAGGCCGTCCTGATTGTCCTCCTCGAGGATGGCTCCGACTTTCTGGGCTATGTAGAACTCGGCTGTGTTTTTGGGGAGTTCGTTGTGGCGGATGATGTAGGTGAGACCGTTGTCCAAGTGACCTACTACTACCGCCGTGTCGGGCGTGAGGGGAGTGAGCTCCTGAGCCATTGTTGCGTTAGAGGATGCGACTGCGACCGTGGCCAAGGCGCATGCCATGCTAAGAGCACGTGTTGACATTTGCATTGATTAATTGCTTTTTCGGTAATTGTTGCAAATATAGTTTTTTAGTAAATTGCGTCATAAACAAACTTCTTAAAAGACACAATGAAGAGCAAGAAAACACTCGTAATGGCCGCAATCGCAGCCGCCGTATTCGCCACGCCTGCCCTTGCAGCCTACACCTATGAAGACGAAGAGCCGACCGGCTCAGAATACTACTCAGATGACGACGAGGAAATCTCTATCGAGGACTTCGGCCTGACGCGAGAGGACGTCGAGGAGTTCATCGCCACGGACAGCGTAGTGGGGATAATTGGAGGTGAGACAATCATCCCGGGGACCAATGCCCGCATCCGCGTAACAGATGGAATGATGATTATCGGCTCAATAGACACCCGTAGACTTTTGGAATTCTACTGGAATAACATGGAGGACACAACCGTAATTGGCGCACTTGTACCTGCCGACGCCCAGATAATGAACGACATCCGCGTTGCGTACATTGTATACTACAATGAAGATGGGTACGTCTCCGACGACGATGCAAATGACATCGACTACGACAAACTCATGCAAGATATGCAAGAGTCGACCCGCTCCTTCAGCGACACCCTCGAGAAACTTGGCTACCCGAAGCAAGAGCTCATAGGTTGGGCAAAATCACCGTCCTACGACAGCGACAACAAGATACTCCGTTGGGCAAGACATTTCAAATTTTCATACCCAGACGGCACTGTACATGAGGCACTCAACTACGACGTCCGCATACTCGGCCGCTACGGTTACGTCATGATGAAAGCCATTGGCTCGATGGAAGAGGCCGACTCCGTGATTGCCAAGGGCGACAGAATCTCGGCGCAAGTGAGTTTCGACAAAGGCTATCGTTACCAAGACTTTAATACGGAGACCGACGGTGTCAGCGACTGGACCATCGGAGGGCTCGTAGCAGGCGCGGCAATCGCTTCCAAGACAGGCCTCCTTGCCAAGATTGGAATCCTGCTTGCCAAGGGTTGGAAACTGATTTTGGTTGCCATAGTCGCCATCGGCGCACTCTTCGCAAAACTTAAGAAAGGCAAGAAGGAGGACGACTCGGTTAACAGTTAGTTGTTTACCGTTTTATCATTGAAATATCAGTTCCGCGGATCACACTGTGGAACTGATATTTTTTTGTCGTTAATAATCCGACGCTCCTTCACCGCCAACATTCTCATAGTCGCCTATTTTTTCTTACCTTTGATGCCGCATAAGCGCATAAAAAAGCAGAAAGATATGGGATTGTATGTCAACCCGACGGAGGAGGTGTTCGCAATAGAGGTCAAACAGCCCAATTTCGTCGACAAGTCACAAGTGCTGAGCCTTCTGACTCCCGCAATGGGGAGCAGCAAGGGGCGTTTTTGCGTTTCGCGGCCCCGCAGATTTGGCAAGAGCCTCACTGGCAGTATGATAACGTCTTTCTTCTCGCGTGGGTGCAATAGTCGAAAAGACAAAAGTCCACTCATGTTCAATCGAATGGGGGAGGAAATGAGCATTCAGCAACAACCATCACACGAATGAGCGAAAGACAGCACAAACATCCCCTCTCTTT
The DNA here is from genome assembly GCA_963643535.1 of bacterium. Taxonomy (GTDB): domain Bacteria; phylum Bacteroidota; class Bacteroidia; order Bacteroidales; family Marinilabiliaceae; genus W3P20-009. The sequence goes on from CAVILU010000001.1 coordinate 15,790, forward strand.
TAGGATGAATACATTATTGCCACCGAAGAGGGCGCGAATGGTTATTTATAATCGTTTTTCGCTATTTTTGCGCTACGGAAACGTATAAATATAACGACAACCGACAAAATGGAACTCACTATAGTAAAAGTAGGCGGCGCCGTAGTCGAGGAGCAGGCGTCCCTCTCCGCCCTGCTGGACGGTTTCGCATCGCTCAGCGGCAACAAGGCCCTCGTGCATGGCGGCGGCCGCTCGGCTACCAAGATTTCTGAGAAACTGGGCATCGAAGCCCACATGGTCGAAGGCCGTAGGGTTACCGACGCTGAGACTCTCAAAGTCGTGACGATGGTCTACGCCGGCCTCGTCAACAAAAATATTGTGGCACAACTGCAGTCGCGCGGCGTCAATGCCCTCGGCTTCACAGGTGCCGATCTCGGCGTTATTCTCTCGGCCAAGCGCCCGCCCAAGAAAATGTCCGACGGCCAAGTCGTAGACTTTGGTTTCGTGGGCGACGTGAAGGAGGTTCACACCGACGTCCTCGCCAGCCTCATTGCCCAAGGCGCAGTGCCCGTAATGAGTCCCATAACCCACGACGGGCAGGGCAACCTCTTGAACACCAATGCCGACACCATAGCCAGCGAACTCGCGCGAGCCATGGCAAAAGCCGACTTCAAAGTGCGCCTCGTCTATTGCTTCGAGAAGCCCGGTGTCCTCATGGATGCCAATGACGACTCTACTGTTATCCGCGAACTCGACTACGAGACTTTCAAGGAGTATCAGAAGACAGGCATCGTGGCCGCCGGCATGATTCCTAAACTCGACAATGGCTTCGACGCCATCCGCATGGGCGTATCGTCGGTAGTCATCACCAACGTCGAGGGCCTCAAGACTGGCCTCGGCACGACTCTCAAACTCTAAGATTTCCACTCTCCCCACACATCTCTTATTTCTCCACGACGGCGATATGAATTACACCGAAGAGAGCATCGAACTCCTCAAGCGGATGATTGCCATCCCCTCCGTCAGTCGCGACGAGGCGGCAGTGGCCGATATGCTCCAAGCGCAGCTGACGCAATGGGGGCTCCCCGTCAACCGCAAAGGCAACAACCTCTGGGTGCGAGAGCAATCGTGCTCGGCAGGCAAACCCGTCATCCTCCTCAATTCGCACATCGACACAGTGAAACCCGCCGCAGGCTACACCCGCGACCCCTTCACGCCCGAAGTCGAGGATGGGAAACTCTACGGGCTCGGCAGCAACGACGCCGGCGGCCCTATGGTGAGTCTTCTCGCCGTGTTCCGCCAACTGATAGCCTCGGAGGAGGAGCGCGCATACACTCTTATCTACGCCGCATCGTGCGAAGAGGAGGTTAGCGGCAAGAATGGCCTCGAAAGCATATTGCCAGAGCTTGGCAACGTGGACCTTGCCATTGTAGGTGAGCCCACAGGGATGCAGCCAGCCGTGGCAGAGAAAGGTCTTATGGTATTGGATTGCACAGCCTTAGGCAAAAGTGGTCACGCTGCGCGCAACGAGGGCATCAACGCCATCTATCAAGCTATGCCGGCCATAGAGTGGTTCCGCACACATACCTTCGACCGCGTCAGCCAATTCCTTGGACCCGTCAAGACCTCCGTGACGCAGATCGAGGCGGGGACTCAACACAATGTGGTGCCAGACACCTGCCGTTTCGTGGTGGATGTCCGCGTCAACGAACTTTACTCCAACACCGAGTTGCTCGGCCTCATCAAGCGTGAGTGCCCGACGGCGCAGATGCCCATTACCATCCAAGAACGCTCGACGCGACTCGGCAGCTCGCATATCGCCATGGACCACCCCATTGTACAGCGAGCCCTGTCGCTTGGCCTCAAGCCCTTCGGATCTCCAACAATGAGCGACCAGGCCCTTATGCCTTTCACATCCATCAAGATCGGCCCCGGCCAGTCGTCTCGCTCCCATACGGCAAACGAGTTCATCGGCCTCGACGAGATCGAGGAGGGAGTGAAGACATACCTCGCCCTGCTCAAAGGGCTTAAGTTGTAAGAATTAGTAACACAAGACATTATACACACATTGCTATATGAAGCTTTGGGATAAAGGATATTCGGAAGATGAGCGCATCGACCGCTTTACCGTAGGACGCGACCGTGAGCTCGACCTCCACCTCGCGCCGTTCGACGTGCTCGGCACAATGGCACACATAACCATGCTCGAGACCATCGGCCTCATCGGCCACGACGAGCTGCCGGTGCTCCTCGCCGAACTCAAGAATATTTATAAGACTACGCAAGACGGCACTTTCGTAATCGAGGACGACATTGAGGACGTGCACTCCCAAGTCGAGCTCATGCTCACCCGCAAACTCGGCGACCTCGGCAAGAAAGTACATAGCGGCCGCTCGCGCAATGACCAGGTGCTCCTGGACCTCAAGCTCTACATCCGTTACCAGATTGAGGACCTCACCAAGCATCTCGCCAAACTCTTCGACGTGCTCCAGTCTCAGAGCGAGAAGTATAAGGATGTCCTCATCCCCGGCTACACACACCTCCAGGTGGCTATGCCTTCTTCGTTTGGCTTGTGGTTTGGCGCATATGCCGAAAGCCTCACGGACGATATGACGATGCTCGCTGCTGCATGGGATGTCGCCAACCAGAACCCTCTCGGTGCGGCAGCAGGCTATGGCAGTTCCTTCCCGCTCAACCGTACGCTTACCACCAAGCTACTTGGCTTCAGCGACTTGGCGTACAATGTGGTCTATGCCCAAATGGGACGTGGCAAGACTGAGCGCATCGTGACCTTTGCTCTCGCCTCTATTGCCGAGACCATCGGCCGCCTCGCCTTCGACGGATGCCTCTTCACAAGTCAGAACTTCGGCTTCATCCACTTGCCCAAGCAGATGACCACCGGCAGTTCCATCATGCCCCACAAGAAGAACCCCGACGTCTTCGAGCTCGTCCGTGCGCATTGCAACAAGATACAGGGTGCGCCGAACACCATCCGCCTCATCTCGGGCAACCTGCCCAGCGGCTACTTCCGCGACATGCAGATCATCAAGGAGGTCTTTATCCCTCTCTTCGAGGAGATTAAGGATTGCATCGACATCACGGCCTACGCCATCGAGAATATCGAGGTCGAGAAGGACGTCATGAAAGACCCGAAGTACAAGTACGCCTTCTCCGTCGAGGAGGTCAACCGACGTGCACAGGCTGGCACTCCTTTCCGCGACGCATATCGCCAAGTCGGAATGGAGATCGAGGCTGGGCAATTTGAATTCAGCGGCGAGCTCCACCACACCCATGAGGGCAGCATTGGCAACCTCTGCAACGACAAGATTCGCGAGAAGATGGACCGCATCCGCAGCCGCTTCTCTTTCGACGAAGTCAATGCCGCACTCGACAACTTGCTCCGATGACCCACATCAGTAAGCAACATAACCGAGTGTCCGCCACGACCATAACGGCCGTGGCGGCACTTTTTGCCCTTACGGCGTGCCACGAAGCGGCGAAGCTCAAGGGCCGTGTCTTGATTGACCTCAATCGCACTACAATGGAGCCGATGGAGGTCACGTCTGTGCTCTCCGACAGCGCGCGCCACTTTGTGCTCGCTCCAGACCAGAATGGCGTTTACTCCTTCGCCACGGACTCCTTACCAACAGATATCTACGTCGGCACTCTCCCGGGTGGACAAGTTCTGCCAATGGTCCTTTCCGCTGGCAAATCCCAAAAGATATGTGGCTCGATCGCCGAATGGGACCTACTGACGGCTTCCGATGCCGAGACCTCGGCAGCCATTGCCGCAGAGCGACTACGCCAAAGATTGCAAACTCAGTGCGACTCTGCACGAACTGCCGCAAACCCGTCTACCACCGACGGGCGACGAGTTGTTGCCGACAGTCTGCGAGCCATACGCATATCTGTAAGGTCTGAGGCCGATAAGATTTTAGCTCGGCTGAACGACACAATGTTGGCCGCAGTGCCCATCGTGGGGCTTAGTGGACTCTATGACGACGTGGCGGACAATGATATGCTCCTCGGCCGTATGACATCTCTTGTCGCAAGTCATCCCGAATTTAGGAAGCTCGCTCTCCGCGCCACGCACCTCGGTAAAGTTGCCAAGCTCAGTGACATTCGCCGCAAAATGAATGCAGGCTCCGCTGCTCCGGACTTCCTCTTCGTTGGCAACAATGCGGACTCCATCGCTCGTGCCGACATAGCTGGCCGACGCATAGCCCTCGCCCTCCTCCCCGACTCGGCACACACGGGTGCACGCACCACAGCCCTCCTCGACGTTCTATCAGCTGAAGGCGCAAAAATATATGCCGAGACAGCCGACAGCAGAGTCGACCTCCCGTCAAAGAACGTCTTTCGAGGCCGATTCGCACGTCTCGATGCCCGGACAAACCTCATGATTTTCCGCCCCGTCGTGATTGTCATTGGCAAAGACGGCAAGGTGGAACGTTTAGCAATTGAAAATTAAAGATTGCTTAACTATCTTTGCACTCGCAAAAAACACACATAGAACCATATCCTAAGACCGATGAAAAAGCAAATCATCATATTAGCCGCAGCAGTCATGACGCTCCAGGCGTGCGACTCCAACATGGGCAAGTCGGCTATCGAAGGCACTCTCACGGGCGCCGAAAACCAGAAAGTTTACCTCGACGAGGTTGGCTTCTCAGCACAGAGCTTCGTCGTTGATTCTGCCGAAGTTGAGTCCGACGGCTCGTTCCACCTCATTGGCAAACGCCAGACAGAGCCCACGTTCTACAACGTCCGCCTTGCCGACGGCCGCTCCTTCGCCGTGCTCCTCGACTCTGCGCAGACCCTCCAACTCTCCGCAGATGCATCTAAGTCTCTCCTCCCCGGCAATGTCACCTTCGAGGCTTCCGAGGATAACGACAACCTCCAGAAGGTCATGGTTGGCGCATCCGACATCCTTGCTAAAATCAAGAATGGCACGGCTCTCTACTCCGACATCAAGGAGTATAAGAGCGGCCTCACTCAGATGATCCTCAACAACCCGCGCTCGATGGTTGGATACTATATCGTATTCCAGCAAATCGGCGGGCACCCTCTCTACGACGTTATGGACAAGGAGGACATCAAGGTCTTCTCTGCCGCCGCCACCTCTCTCCAACTGGCATACCCCAACAGCGCGCAAGTAAAGTACCTCTGCGACTACACCCTCACGGGCCGCGCCCTCCAGAAGCAGAACGCCAAGCGCGATTCGCTGATGCAGACCGCCACCAAGCTCAATTCGCCCGACCTCGCCATGCCCGACAAGAATGGCAATGAGGTTCGCCTGACATCGCTCCGCGGCAAGACCGTGCTCCTCTATTTCTGGGCTGCCGCTGACGAGAATTCCGCCAAGGCTTTCGCACAACTCAAGTCGACTTACAACAAGTACCACAACCGCGGCCTCGAGATTTACGCCGTATCTTTCGATACAGCCAAACTCCGTTGGGAGGCCACCATCGACGGCACCAACTGGATCAACGTCTGCGACTTCAACGGCCCGCGCAGCTTCGCCGCTGTGGCTTACAATGTAACGGAGATCCCATCCAACTACATCCTCGCCCCCGACGGACAGCTCATTGGCAAAGACCTCTTCGGCACGAGACTCGACAACAAACTCGCCGAGATTCTTCGATAAGTCGAGCCAACAATCCCATACAAAATGATACGAGCCTCCGCCCCTACGCTTAATATGCGGGGGCGGGGGCTCATGTCCGCTCTTGGCGGCATTGGCGAAAATAATCAAAGACAAAAGCCTGCATAGAATATGATATACTTCGCATCGGACTTGCACCTCGGCGCACCGTATATTGCCGACAAGCGTGCTCACGAGGCTCGCATTGTGCGTTGGCTGGATTCCATCTCGGCCGACTGCGAAGCCTTGTATATCTTGGGCGATGTCTTCGACTACTGGTTTGAATACCATACGGTCATCCCTCGCGGCTTCGTCCGTTTCCAAGCCAAAATAGCGCAAATGGTGGACTCCGGCATCGACGTACATTTCTTCACTGGCAACCATGATGTCTGGATGTTCGACTACCTGCCCGAAGAGTTGGGAGTCAAGGTCCACACCGGGGAACTGGAGGTCGATCTAAAGGGCAAACACTTCGTCCTCGGGCATGGCGACGACATAGGTTACGACCGCTGGTACCACATTATGATGTGGGCTTTCCACAATAAATTCCTACAGGCTTGCTACCGATGGCTGCATCCCGACCTTGCGGGCCTCATAGCCACCACGTGGAGCCACAAGAGCCGAATGGGTCACTACGCCGACGAGCGCAAGAAAGGCCGCAAAGAGATAGACCCCGAGAGCGAGACGCAAGTCCTCTACGCCCGCAAGCGTGTTGCCGAGGGCTGCAAGGCCGACTACTTTATCTTCGGGCATCGGCATGAGGTGATTGACGCCAGTGCCGGCACCGAGGGGCAACGAGTCCTCGTAATAGGAGATTGGATTAGAAACTACACATACGCATCCTTCGACGGACGCGACGTAACAATAAGCAGATATGATTCCTGATTTCTCAAAAGACATTTCCGCTGCCGCATATATTTTGCCCGTCGGCTGGGTTGTGGCGTTCGTGTTCCGCAAAGTGGGCGACGACCGGACGGAGTTCACCACGTTCCATCTTCGTCAGGGTCTTGGGCTCTCAATTGTCGATTTGCTTCTTTTTGCGATTGGCAAGGCAGTAGACAATGCCGTGCTCACAAGTTTCCTTGTCGTCGTTGTGGCATGGCTGGCCTATATTGGCATCCGCGGCGTGCGCAGGGAGGTCAAGCGATATCAGCCCTTCCTCGGCCGGAAGTATGACGAGTGGTTCGGATTTATCAGTTAACAGCACTTCTCCCTGCGGCGGCATTCCTCAAGCATCAATTTCGCCGCTTGAGTTCGTCCTGGATTTTCTGAGCCTTCTCATAGTCCTCGTTTGCTATGGCCTCGTCGAGCATTTTGCGGAGTCGGGCCGTCGGCAGGCTGTCAAGGGTTCGGGGAGACGGGGAGTCGAGACTTGGCTTGTCGTCCGTCTCGCCATTGACGAAAGCTATCACATCCTCACGGACAAAAATGGGCGCCTGGCAACGGAGCGCGAGAGCCACGGCATCTGAAGTCCGGGCATCGAAGCAGAGGGGCGCGCCATCCTTTTCGCAGACAATAGTGGCGGCAAAGAAGCCTGCGTGGAGGCTCTCGATGATGACACGGGAGACTGTGGCTCCAAGTTGCGCAAGCATCTTGGCCATAAGGTCATGAGTAAGGGGGCGAGGCAGGCGCACGCCTTCCATGAAGACGGCAATAGCCTGAGCCTCAGAGAGTCCTATAGACATCACGAGCCGTCTGGAGCCCGCTATTTCGCGTAGCACCAGGTTGTATGAGGCCGTCGTGGCACCGTCTATTATTGCGGCCACACGCAGGGCCACGAGATGATCTTCGCAGTCTCGGTCCATTGTGAGATAAAGAGTGACAGGTGAGAAAAACGGTTTGAAGATAGTTCTTTTTGCTCGAAAATCAATCTTGTATTTCACTTTTTCAATTTAAAGAGCTAAATTCGCGTCGGTTAAGTCTGTATGGCTCCATAAGAGTGGGCATTCAGCCCCCGCCTGCAGGCATCATCTTTTACGTCATAATAAGTAAAATGTACGCAATCGTTGAAATTGCTGGTCAGCAATTCAAAGTTCAGAAGGACGCGACTCTCTTCGTACACCATCTTCCCGAGAAGAATGAGGGTGACAGCGTCGAGTTCGAGAAGGTTCTCCTCATCGACAATGAGGGTCAGGTAACTATCGGCGCACCCGCAATCTCCGGCGCCAAGGTAACCGCCAAGGTCCTCCAGTCGCTCGTCAAGGGTGACAAGGTTATCGTCTTCAAGAAGCGTCGCCGCAAGGGCTACCAGAAGAAGAACGGCCATCGTCAGCAGTTCACCCAGATCAAGATCGAGAACATCATCGGTTAATCATCCACCCCTTAAAGTCAGAATACAATGGCACATAAAAAAGGTCAAGGTAGTTCTAAGAACGGCCGTGACAGCGAAAGCAAACGACTTGGCCTGAAGCTTTTCGGCGGTCAGGCATGCAAGGCTGGCAACATCATCCTTCGTCAGCGCGGCACCCAGCATCATCCCGGTGCTAACGTCGGCATGGGCAAGGACCACACCATCTTCGCTCTCGTCGATGGCACCGTCCAGTTCGTCAAGAAGACCGAGGGTCGCTCCTTCGTCTCCGTCATCCCCGCTCAGGCGGAGGCTGCTGAGTAAGCTCGCACGGAGACTTAGAACACCTCAAAGAAAATAACTCCCGTCCGCTGCCATCTCAGCTTTTGAGACACGCAGGGCGGGAGTTTTCTGTTTTCTCCCCACCGACAGACACCTCTTCTTGGTAAAAGAAAAAAGTAAAAAACACTATATCCAATGCTTACCCTAAAGCTTATTCAGGAACAGAAAGATTTCGTCATCGAGCGCCTGAAGGTCAAGAACTTCGACGCCACGGCCATCGTGGACGAGATCATAGCACTCGACAACCAGCGCAAGCAGCTGCAGACCGAGGCCGAGGCCATTCAGCAGAAGATGAACGGCATCTCGAAGTCCGTAGGCCAGCTCATGAAGGAGGGCAAGAAGGCCGAGGCCGACGAGGCTAAGGCAGAGACCGCCAAGCTCAAGGAGCAGCTCAAGGAATACGACACCAAGCAGAAGGAGACCAGCGACACCCTCATGGCCAAGCTCGTCCTCCTCCCCAACCTCCCCGCGCAGATTGTTCCTCCCGGAAAGAGCGCAGCCGACAACCAAATCGTCTACTGCTCTGTAGAGAAGGAGCCCGAGCTCGGTCCCGACGCCCAGCCCCACTGGGATCTCATCAAGAAGTACGACATCATCGACTTCGACCTCGGCACCAAGGTTACTGGCGCAGGCTTCCCCTTCTACAAGGGCAAGGGCGCTAAGCTCCAGCGCGCTCTCATCTCCTTCTTCCTCGACAACGCTATTGCCGCAGGTTATCAGGAGGTTCAGCCGCCCCTCATGGTCAACGAGGCATCCGGCTTCGGCACTGGCCAGATCCCCGATAAGGAAGGCCAGATGTACCATGTAACCCTCGACAACTTCTACCTCATCCCGACGGCCGAGGTACCTGTGACCAACATCTACCGCGACGTCATCCTCAAGGGCTCCGACTTCCCCGTCAAGAACTGCGCATACTCGCAGTGCTTCCGCCGCGAGGCTGGCTCTTGGGGCGCCGATGTGCGCGGCCTCAACCGTCTCCACCAGTTCGACAAGGTCGAGATTGTGCGTCTCTCGCACCCCGACCACTCTTATGAGGCTCTCGACGAGATGGTAGCCCATGTCCGCAGCCTTGTCGAGAAGCTCGAACTCCCGTTCCGCATCGTACGTCTTTGCGGTGGCGACATGAGCTTCACCTCCGCCCTCACCTACGACTTCGAGGTCTTCTCGGCCGCTCAGAAGCGTTGGCTCGAGGTATCTTCCGTATCCAACTTCGAGAGCTACCAGGCCAACCGCCTCAAGCTTCGTTTCAAGGAGGATGGCGACAAGAAGACCCAGCTCTGCCACACCCTCAACGGCTCGGCACTCGCACTGCCCCGCATCGTGGCAGCTTTGCTCGAGAACAACCAGACGCCCAACGGCATCAAGATCCCGAAGGCCCTCGTGCCTTACACCGGCTTCGAGTACATCGACTAAAGCCCGGCGGGTTTCTTAGCTGAAACACAACCAGAGGGGGAAGCCGTAGCGGCCTTGCGCCACGACGACTTCCCCTTTTTCTCGTCTCAACAGATAACAAAGGAAAAAGCCAAATGACGTTCCTCTTCAACACCACCTTCACAGTCGAGGACACCCTGCGACAGGGGTGGCTCAACTGGATGCGCGACACCTACGTGCCAGCCATGCGCATGGCATCGGGAGCCACGGATCACGAGCTCTACACCATCGACGGCAACATAACCATAGGGGCCCACAACTACTCCAGCCAGTGGCGTTGCACAACCATCGCGCAACTCGGCGCACTACGCTCGACGAGCTCACGCCTCTGCCAAGAGATGATGGAGACGCACGGAGAGCATTGCCTCGCCTTCTCGACCCTCATGCGCGGACTCCCACTCGGCGAGTAAGCCACCCGGGAAAAAGAAAGAAACAAGAGATTGAGCCGATGGCAAGCGAGCAGAAAAAAATAAGGATACTGGGCATAGACCCGGGCACCAACGTCATGGGTTACGCCCTACTGGACGTCGACGGCAACCATGCCCAGGTCGTCGTACTCGGCACTGTCCAAATGGGGCGCGTGGACGACCATTACGCACGCCTCAAACGTATCTTCGAGCGCATAAACGTCATAATAGAGGAGTTCAAGCCCGACGAGTTGGCCATCGAGGCCCCATTCTGCGGCAAGAACGTCCAGACGATGCTCAAACTCGGCCGAGCCCAAGGCATCTGCATGGCCGCGGCCCTCCACCACGGGATGCCCGTGACGGAATACCCACCTACAAGCGTAAAGCAATCCATCACAGGCCGGGGTTCGGCATCGAAGGAGCAAGTGGCCGACATGCTGCAGCGCATGCTCCACTTTGCGGACATCCCTAAATATCTCGACGCCACGGACGCCCTCGCCATAGCCTATTCCCACTTCCTCGCCAAGCAGCTGAGCGAGAAGCTTGGAGGGACGGGCGACGGGGCACACGCAGTCAAGATTCCCAAATCGACAGGTCAGAAAACTTCGTGGAGCGACTTCGCGAAAGCCAACCCCAACAGAATTCGCAACAAATAGCGGGAGACGGAAGTAAAACACATATATCGAACACATAAGCAAGAAAATGCTGAACCAGAAAGACTACGACTACGAGCTCCCCGAGGAGCGCATAGCTAAATACCCGCTCGAGCAACGCGACGCGTCGAAGTTGCTCGTCTATCGCCACGGTGAAATTTCCGACGCTCATTTCCGCGACATCGCCGGCCTCCTGCCCGAAGGCGCAACTCTCGTCCGCAACGACACCAAGGTAATCCGCGCCCGCCTGAAATTTGCCAAAGCCACAGGCGCCGTCATAGAGATTTTCTGCCTCGAACCACTTGAGCCGGCCGAGGTGGAACAAGCTTTCGTTGCCCGCGGACACTCGGTTTGGAAGTGCATCGTAGGCAACTCGAAGCGTTGGAAAGAGGGCAGCATAACATGCCAAATCCCGAAGACAGGCCTCATCATATCCGCCACACGCCTCCAGCAAGATGGCAATACGTCCATTGTCCGCTTCGATTGGGATCCGGCAGACGAGACCTTCGCACAGGTAATTGAGTCGGCTGGCGTAATCCCCATCCCTCCCTACCTCAACCGCGAGACCGAGGCCATCGACGACACTCGTTATCAGACCGTCTACAGCACACACAAGGGCTCTGTGGCCGCCCCTACAGCAGGCCTGCACTTCACTCCCGAGGTACTCAGCGAAGTCGAGGCCAGCGGTCACGAGATAATCAACGTCACACTCCACGTGGGTGCAGGAACATTCAAACCCGTCCAGACAGAGAACGTCGAGGACCACGTAATGCACACAGAGCATATAGTGGTCGAGACAGCGGTAATCCGCAAGTTGGCCGGGCGCATTGGCCACATCGTAGCCGTAGGCACAACCTCCGTCCGCACCCTCGAAAGCCTCTATTGGCTCGGCGTGCGCATAGCCGAGGGAATGGATATAGAGGGTGGACTTGCGCAATGGGATGCCTACCACTTGCCGCAAGAGCACACAGCAGAGGAGGCTCTGACAGCCCTCGCAGATTACCTCGACGCCCACGATATGAGCGAGCTCCACAGCCAAACGCAGATAATGATCATGCCAGGGTACAAGTTCCGCATGGTAAGCGCACTCATCACAAACTTCCACCAGCCTCACAGCACACTGCTCTTGCTCATCGGAGCCTTTGTCGGGATGGACTGGAAGCGCATCTACGACCACGCCCTCGCGAGCGACTACAGATTCCTGAGCTACGGCGACTCGTCGCTCCTCATTCCATAACAGAAATATAACACGCATAACATATATTATCATGGGTTCGTACGTCAACAACAACCTCTCGCGAGACGAGAAAGTAATCTACGAGGCTCACTACCATTGGAAGATATGGATTGAGGCCAGCAGCATCTTCAGTCTCTTCATCCGCCCGCTCATCAAGACCAAGACGGACGAGTTCGTCATCACAAACAAGCGCATAATAATGAAGACGGGCGTCATATCGCGCAATATCTTCGAGATGACGGCGTCGCACATCGAGTCCATCAATGTAGACCAGACAATAATGGGACGAATCTTCAACTATGGCACTGTCATCATTGTCGGTTCGGGCGGCACTCGCGAGAGTTTCCCTGACATTGCGGCTCCCGTGAAGTTCCGCCAGGCTTTTATGGACACAATCTGAAACAGTTAGCAGTTGCTGGGTGGTGGACTGTTTTTTTACCGCTAAAACATACCATATGTACAAAATTTCATTTGACTGCATTTTGGAGGGTTATGAGAAAGCCCTCTTTGCACTAGGTGCCACCGCGGTTGGTAGTGACTTTGTTTTCAACACTGGTTATATCCTGTGTGATAGCCTCGACATCATTGACGAGTTGCCCAGCAACTTGTCAACTAAGCTTAGCGCTGTCACAAAACGGTAACAGCACTAAGCGGTTCACACTATATCCTTAAAGTGCCGTCAACTAGGGAGACGTTAAACAGGACATCTGATGAGACCTAGACGAAACGTTGTTATAATGTAATGTCAAACCAATTACTAACAATTATACCATTATGGCAAGTTTTGTTATCCGGATTGGGTGGACTGTTAGCTCTTGTTTTTTCGCAAAACTGGGCATTGGAGAAGTGGCGGTGATGGCAGTGGCTACGGGCCTCCGTTTTACGTTCTGTTAACATTGTCTTTCGTGTTTCCGTAATTTCTAAACATAAATTGCATTTTCTTGAGCCTTGGACTTGCTTTTGTCGCTACTTATCTCCATATTCGCGATGTCAAAATAAACAACGAATGCTTAGTTTTAACAACATATGGTGGTGGCGCATTTCTTACTTTCAAGTCCGGAGGTAAGCGCTCACAAGTGTAACCACACACAAGCTAAAGAGCCTTGTCGATACTCCGGCAAGGCTCTTCTTTTTTTGTTGTAGCCGAAAAGCAAACACGCAAAACATAAAAACTCGACCATCCAATGGCAACATTCAAATATAAGACACACATCGTCAGCAAACTTGGCGACCTCATGACCCCCGTGGGCATGTATATGAAACTGCGCGACCTCTACCCGCAGAGCATTCTCATGGAGAGCTCGGACTACCATTCGGCTTCCAATGCCCGCTCTTACATAGGAGTCGAGCCCATCGCCCGCGTCCAGGTATCCCACGGCATGGCGTCCTGCCAATTCCCAGACGGGTCGGTAGCCAGCAAAGCCATAAGCAAGGAGTTCGGGACGGCAGATGCCATCAACTCGTTCATCCACTCGTTCGAGGTTGAGGGCGAAGGGCACTGCGGCCTCTTTGGCTACACCTCTTTCAACGCCGTCAGCTACTTCGAGAATATCAATGTCAAGGACGAGAAATATCCGCAATATGACGCACCTGACATTCTCTACGTCCTCTTCCGCACCCTCATAGAGTTCGACCATTTCAACAACCAGATGCGCATAATCAGCCTCGTGGGCGAAGGCGACAACGACGAGGGCCTAAAGAAGATAGACAATGCGCTCAACCGCGTAGACGTACGCCCCTACGAGTTCCACGCCGTAGGCGACACCACGAGCACGCTGACCGACGAGGAGCACAAGGCCAACATCCGCAAGGGCATTGCGCACTGCCTCCGCGGCGACGTATTCCAGATCGTCCTCTCCCGCCGCTTCGTACAACACTACGAGGGCGACGACTTCAAGCTCTACCGCACCTTGCGCAGCATCAACCCGTCGCCATACCTCTTCTACATGGACCTCGGCGGTTTCCGCATCTTCGGCTCATCGCCCGAGACCCACTGCCGCATCGACATGAAGAGCCGCAAGGCATATATCGACCCGATAGCCGGCACGACCAAGCGCACAGGCGACCCCGAGCAGGACGCCAAGAACGCAACCTACCTACGCAACGACCCCAAGGAGAACGCTGAGCACGTAATGCTGGTGGACCTCGCGCGCAACGACCTCAGCCGCAACTGCCACGACGTCAAGGTAGACTTCTACAAAGACATGCAGTACTACAGCCACGTCATCCATCTCGTCAGCCGAGTCTCCGGCACTCTCGACGAGGGAGCCGACCCCATCAAGGCGTTTATCGACACATTCCCCGCCGGCACACTCTCCGGCGCACCCAAGGTCAGGGCCATGCAGCTCATCAGCGAGATTGAGCCACACAACCGCGGCGCGTATGGCGGATGCGTTGGCAGCATTGGCTTCGACGGCTCGCTCAACCAGGCCATCACTATCCGAACCTTCGTAAGCCGCAATGGCGAACTCTGGTTCCAAGCCGGCGGTGGCATCGTAGCCAAGAGCAACGAGGAGTATGAGCTACAGGAGGTCAACAACAAACTCGGTGCTCTGCGCAAAGCCATCCTCCAAGCCGAGAAAATGTAAGTAGCACCACCAATCAAGACACACGATTATATGAATTGCAACGTCGTCATCATAGATAATTACGATTCGTTCACCTACAATCTGGCGCACCTCCTCAAGTCGCTCGACGCCAAGGTGACGGTCCTCCGCAACGACCAGTTCGCTCTGCCCGAGATCGAGAAGTTCGACAAGATCGTCCTCTCGCCCGGTCCTGGCATTCCGAGCGAGGCCGGCCTCCTCCAAGACGTCATCCGCGAATACTCGAGCCGCAAGCCGATGCTCGGCGTTTGCCTTGGTCACCAAGCCATTGGTGAGGTCTTCGGTGGCAAACTCACAAACCTTAGCGACGTATTCCACGGAATCCAGAGCCCCATCAAGATTGTGGCAGACGACTATATTTTCGCCACCCTTCCGCGCGAGGGTCTGCCCGTCGGCCGCTACCACTCGTGGGTTGTAGACACCGATGGCTTCCCCGAGTGCCTCGAAATAACGGCCACGAGCCAAGAGGGTCAAGTAATGGCATTGCGCCACAAGACACTCGACATACACGGCATACAGTTCCACCCCGAGAGCGTCCTCACACCCGACGGGGCAACCATCGTAGGCAACTGGCTCCGCAAATAAAAGACAAGGGGCAAGACAAAAGAACATTAAGACATTACACATAGCACGGATATGAAAGAAATCCTCAAGAGACTCGTCGCAGGCGAAAGCCTCACGGCAGAAGAGACAGAGCAAATCCTCATCAATATAACCCACGAGGAATACCCGCAGGAGCAAGTCACGGCCTTCATCATGGGCATCCAGATGCGCGGCATCACCGTAGACGAGCTCCTAGGCCTACGCATGGGAGTCCTAAAGACGGGCGTACCCGTAAACTTCGAGGAGTACAAGCCCATCGACATCGTCGGCACTGGCGGCGACGGCAAGAACACCTTCAATATCTCCACCTGCTCCTGTTTCGTGGTCGCTGGCGCGGGCTATAAAGTAGCTAAGCACGGCAACTACGCAGCCACCTCCGTCAGTGGCGCATCCAACGTCATCGAGGGTCACGGCGTCAAGTTCACCAACGACGAGTCGCAGCTCCGCAAGAGCATCGAGGAGTGCGGCATCGCATATCTCCACGCCCCCCTCTTCGCCAAGGCACTCAAGTTCGTCGGCGGCATCCGCAAGGCACTGCAAATCCCGACGTGTTTCAACCTCCTTGGCCCCATTGTCAATCCCTCCCGCCCCGCATTCCAGGTACTCGGCGTAGCTAACCTCAACCAAATGAGGCTCTACAATAATGTATACCAGAAGATGGGCATCGGCTACTGCATCGTAAGCAGCCTCGACGGTTACGACGAGATTTCGCTCACTGGCGACTTCAAGGCTCAAACCAGAAATATGGAGAACATCTTCTCTCCCGCCGACCTCGGCTTCTCCACCGTCAAGGCAGAGGACATCTTCGGTGGACAGACAAAGGAGGAGGCCGTCAAGATTTTCGACAGCATCCTCTCCGGCACGGCAAAGAAGAGCCAGACCGACGTAGTGATAGCCAACGCGGCCTTCGCCATCCACGCCATCGAGCCCAACAAGTCCATCGCCGACTGCGTAGCGGCAGCCCGTGAGAGCATCGAGAGCAAGAAGGCCCTCAACACCCTCAAGAAGTTCGTCGAGATCAACTCATAAAAAGCAGCCGCAAGTGAACTACCTAGACAAGATAGTGGCACGCAAACGCGAGGAGGTGGCCGAAGTCAAGAGCCGCACGCCCATAGCCGACGTCATGGCCATGATAGCCGACGCTCCCGCCCCACAGCCCTTCGCAGAGAGCATCAAGAGCCGCAACGGCATCATATCCGAGTTCAAGCGCATGAGTCCCTCTAAAGGCCAGATACACAAGGCTCCCATAACCCCGAGCGAGGTTGTGCCAGGATATTGCGAAGCCGGAGTTTCCGCCATCTCGTGCCTCACGGACCACGACTTCTTCGGAGGCTCACTTGCCGACCTGCGCGAGGCCGTAGCCTCGGCCAATCCCTTCGGAGTGCCAGTCTTGCGCAAGGAGTTCATCATCGACGACTACCAAGTGTTTGAGGCGCGAGCCCACGGAGCGTCGGCCATTCTGCTCATAGCCGCAATATTGACCACCGACGAGTGTAGCCGACTGGCTCTCACGGCCAAGCAATTGGGAATGGAAGTCCTGCTCGAACTACATAACGAGGACGAGCTCGGCTATGTCTCAGAAGGCGTCACGGTGGCCGGCATCAACAACCGCGACCTGAGGACCTTCAATGTAGACCTTGAGCACTCAATCCGCGTATCGCATCTTTTGCCCGACGGGTTGCCACGCATCTCAGAGAGCGGCATACGCGGGGTGGATGACATGAGGCATCTGCGGGCCGCAGGGTTCGATGGATTCCTCATTGGCGAATGCTTTATGAAAGAGGAGAATCCAGGCGAGGCATGCAAGAGGCTTTGCCAAGAACTTAGTAAATAAATAATCCACACTACCGATGAGCGTAAAAATCAAGATTTGCGGGATGACCAACATAGACAATATCAGCAAGATATTGTTCCTCGAACCCGACTATATGGGCTTCATCATGTGGCCCAAGTCGCCCCGCTGCGTCACAGGCAAATTCAGCCCGGACATGCTCTCGATAATCCCACCCACGGTAAAGCGCACAGGCGTATTCGTGGATGCGAGCGAGACCGAGGTGCGCGACGCCATTACGACCTACGGACTCTCGGCGGTTCAGCTCCACGGGCATGAGAAGCCGCGTTTCTGCGCTCAGATAAAGGACCTCGGGGTTGAGGTTTTCAAGGCTTTCCATATCGAGGACAGCCACGATTTCGACTCCGTCTGGGACTATACCGAAGTCGTCGACTATTACCTCTTCGACACTAAGACCCCATCTATGGGCGGGTCCGGCCGCAGCTTCGACTGGCAGCTCATCCTGCGCCAGCCTTTGCGCACACCGTGGATTCTCTCCGGCGGCATCAACTCCGACAATATTGTGGACGCAGCGCAAAGCGGAGCCTCAATCATCGACCTCAACAGCAAATTCGAGACCGAGCCTGGCATAAAGGATTACACTCTCCTCCGCGAGGCCATAGACAAAGTGCGAGCCCTACAGTAAGAGCCACACTCTCACAAAAGCAGACAAAAGAACAGCCCCATCCGCTTAGGCGCAAGTGCCGCGGCGGGACTATAAAATGAACTCATAAAAACATTAAGTACGATGTCTAAATACCAAGTGTCCGAAGACGGCTTCTACGGCCGATTTGGCGGGCAGTGGGTTCCCGAGATGCTCTACCCAAACGTCAAGAACCTGCGCGAGAACTACATCAAAATCCTCGAATCGGAGGAGTTTAAGAAGCAATTCTTCGGTCTGATGAAGGACTACGTGGGCCGCCCCACGCCTCTCACCCATGCCGAGAGCCTCTCCGCCATCTACGGCACCAACGTATACCTCAAGCGCGAGGACCTCGCACACACCGGCGCGCACAAGATTAACAACGCCATAGGCCAGGTCATCATGGCCAAGATGATGGGCAAGGACCGCATCATTGCCGAGACCGGCGCCGGCCAGCACGGCGTGGCAACCGCCACCGCCTGCGCCCTCCTCGGAGTCAAGTGCCAAGTCTACATGGGTGCTCTCGACATTGAGCGTCAGGCCCCCAACGTTGCACGCATGAAGATGCTCGGAGCAGAAGTAGTAGCCGCCACCAGTGGCAACTGC
>CAVILU010000001.1:34092-50822 GCA_963643535.1 bacterium
GTCTACATGGGAGCTCTCGACATTGAGCGACAGGCACCCAACGTAGCACGCATGAAGATGCTCGGAGCAGAAGTAGTAGCCGCCACCAGTGGCAACTGCACCCTCAAGGACGCCACCAACGAGGCCCTCCGCGACTGGATTTCCAACCCCGAGGACACATTCTATGTCATCGGCTCTGTCGTTGGTCCTCACCCCTACCCCGACCTCGTAGCCCGCCTCCAGAGCATCATCAGCAAGGAGACAAAAGAGCAGGTACGCGAGCAGACCGGCAAAGACCTCCCCGACTACGTCATCGCGTGCATCGGTGGTGGCAGCAATGCCGCCGGCTCATTCTATAACTTCCTCGACGACGAGAGCGTCAAGCTCGTAGCCGTAGAGGCTGGTGGTCTTGGCCTCGACTCCGGCGAGACTGCGGCATCCATAGCCCGCGGCACAGAGGGCATCATCCACGGCAGCCGCACCATGCTCATGCAGACCGACGACGGCCAGATTACCGAACCGTATTCCATCTCCGCCGGCCTCGATTATCCGGGCGTAGGTCCCCTCCACGCCTACCTTGCCGAGCAGGGCCGCGCCACCGTCCTCGCCGCCACCGACCAAGAGGCACTCGACGCAGCAAAACTCATCACCCTCAAGGAGGGCATCATACCCGCCCTCGAGAGCGCGCACGCCCTGGCTGCACTGCCCAAGCTCAAGTTCAAGAAGGACGACCTCGTAGTTGTAACCGTCTCGGGCCGCGGCGACAAGGATATGGCCACCTATATGAAGAGGCTCTTCTAATTTCTTTTTAGCGAAACACAATGAATCGGATAAACGACATATTCAGCAAGAAAGACGGCCTGCTCTCTATCTACTTCACGGCCGGATACCCCGCACTCGACGACACCACCCAGGTGCTCAGCGCACTCGAAAAGGCGGGTGTCGACTTTGTCGAGATTGGCATGCCCTTCTCTGACCCCCTGGCCGACGGTCCCGTAATCCAGCGCGCCAGCCTCGACGCACTCCACAACGGCATGTGCATCAAGAAGCTCATGGAGCAGCTCGACGGCATCCGCAAGAGCGTCAACATCCCAATCATCCTCATGGGCTACATCAACCCCGTATACCACTACGGCGTTGAGAAGTTCCTCGACGACTGCCAGGCACGTGGCGTGGACGCCCTCATCCTGCCCGACCTGCCATGGAACGAGTACATCAACACATACAAAGCCATGATGGATGCGCGTGACATACGCTTCATCCCCCTCATCGCCCCACAGACTCCCGACGAGCGCATCCGAGAGATTGACAAGGATGCCGAGGGCTTCATCTATATGGTGGCTTCGGCGGGCATAACTGGCAACATCAAGACGAGCGTAGACTACCGCACGGCATACTTCGAGCGCGTCAAGTCGCTCGGCCTGCGCAACAAGCGTATGATCGGTTTCGGCGTCAAGGACAAGGCTGGCTTCGACCACGCTTGCGCCCATGCGTCGGGTGCCATTATCGGCACAGCCTTTGTCAACTACGTCAAGGAGAACGGCGTATCTGACGAGGCTATCGCAAAATTCGTCAAGAGCGTAAAGGGCTAACCGCCCAACCACCGACAACAGGAAAACAGCAATCCCGGACTGACGCAATACAATACGCGTCGGTCCGGGATTTTTATTTATCGGTGTGCGTCAGAGAATAGGACGTATCGCCTACTCGCCAATCTTTCGACGGATAAAGTGGCGTAGCACGTCGATGGCGATCTCATTGTCGCCACCTTGCGGGACTATGAGGTCGGCATATCGCTTGCTGGGCTCGATAAACTGGAGGTGCATGGGCTTGACGGTCGTCTCGTAGTGCTTCAGCACGTTGGCAAGGACTCGGCCTCGCTCTGCCACATCGCGGAGAATGCGGCGTGAGAGGCGGTCGTCGGCATCGGCATCAACGAAGACCTTGATATCCATGAGGTCACGGAGCTCGGGAATCGTGAGCACGAGGATGCCTTCGACAATGATTACATCGTGGGGCTCGACGTGAATGGTCTCGGCCATACGTGTGCTCTCGACGAACGAGTAGGTCGGCATCTCGATAGATTTACCCTCCTTAAGAGTCTTGAGGTGAGAGATGAGCAAGGGGAACTCGATGGCGTTCGGGTGGTCGAAATTAATCTTCCTGCGCTCCTCGAGAGTCAGGTTCTTGTTGTCGTTGTAGTAATTGTCTTGGCAGATTACGGTGACGCGGCTCTTGTCCATGTCACTCACAATCTTGTTCACTACAGTGGTCTTGCCTGAGCCGGAGCCACCCGCTATACCTATAATCAGCATCTTGTATGACTTATAAATCTTGGGAATGTTGCCAATCCCTCGGAGAGGGGAGAATGGATAATTTTGCGAATGTAATGATAAATGGCGATATGCCAACAAAAAAAACACATCTCGCGAAAAAGGATGGCCGCCCTCCCCGATGGCCGAGTCCTCTTGCGAGATGTGCGTGATAGGGAACAGATTTGTAGCGAACGCCGCCCTTAGATATCTGTTTAAAACAAAAATACGACCTCAAGGAACAAATAGCAACCCAATTAATGTTATTTGTAAAAATATCACAGATATAGGGAAAACACACATACGAATCACAAGTTGCACTACACAACCGCTCTTGCAACCTTTGTGGGCTGTAGTTCGTATTCCTTAAATGATTAATTTCGCGGAGATGAAACTACTTAAACAATCATACCTACTCATGGCATTGGCCTTCGCCACAATGTCATCCGCCCAAAGTGCGTCATCGAAATCGGTGAGCGGCAAATTCAAGAGCGGCAACTTGACTTTCGAGGTCACGTCGGATAGCACTGTGACGCTAACCTTCGTAGACGCCACGGAAAACGTAACCATACCCGACACCGTCGGCGGATACCACGTCACGAGGATCTCCGCTGAGGCATTCCGCTGGTGCAGCCAGATATCCACGCTCTCGATACCGAAATCCGTAACCGACATCGACGCAAACTTCGGCGGCGACCACGGCTACTCTGCCCTGACATCTGTAACAGTAGACAACGAGAACCCATATTTCTGCTCGGAGCAAGGCGTCCTCTTCGACAAGGCCAAGACTAAGATCATAGTCTACCCGAAAGCCAATTCTGCAAAGACATACGCCATCCCGGCAACCGTAGGCAGCATAGCCGACGGCACTTTCGCACTCTGCAAAACAATCGAGGAGGTCAACGTACCCGCATCGGTACGTCACATTGGGGCACGAGCCTTCGCCCGTTGCTCAGCCCTCCGCCACATATCTTTGCCGGACAGCCTCAAGACTATAGGTCAGAGCGCATTCGACCTCTGCGAGAATCTGGACAGCGTGTTCGTGCCCGGCTCGGTAAGCCATCTGTCGGCTGCGGCATTCAGCGGCTGCAAAAATCTGAAAGTAGCTGCCATGGGCGAAGGTCTCGCCAGCATTGGCGGTGCGGCTTTTGCCAACTGCGGCAATCTCAGCAAAGTCAGCATGCCCTCGACATTGCAATATATCGGAGCCGGAGCTTTCGCTGACTGCGATGCGCTCCATGAGCTCACATTGCCACTTGGCTTGCGCAAGATTGAGGACGACGCGATAAGCCGTTGCAAAGGTCTCACGGCACTGAGTGTAGCCAAAGGCAACAAATATTTCTTCGAGAAAGACGGCGTACTCTTCTCGTCCGACACCACGACGGTGATTCTTTGCGCCAAGTCTAACGAGACATTCTTCGTATACCTCCCGTCGAAAGTCAAGCGACTGGCTCCTTGCGCATTTTGGGGCTGTGAGGGACTCGTCGCAATCTCGATGCCCTATGGGCTCAACAGCATATCGGACAATGCGTTCACGGGCTGCACCGGGTTGCAGAGCATCAGCATAAGCGGCAATCTCAAGCGCATTGGTCACTCGGCCTTCGAGGGGTGCTCAGCTCTCCGCCGTGTAGTCGTCCTCGACTCCGACGGTTCGGAATATGAGGGCGGCGTAGATGGTTCACCTATCGTCATTCCTGGCGTAGAGGAGATTGCGGATGCGGCTTTTGCTCGCTGCTCATCTTTCCGTGACATTATTATCGATGGCGGCCTCACTACCATTGCAGATGGAGCCTTCAGTGAGTGCACGGGTTTGCGTTCCATAGCTTTGCCAGCCGGTCTTGAGACTATTGGATGGGAGGCTTTCAGCGGATGCAAGAACTTGCGTTCGGTATTGGTGCCCGAGACTGTCATGAGTGTAGACTGGAAGGCATTCAGCGGTTGCGACTCACTTGCTAGCGTCGTGATACTCAATGGTGTGCAAGAGGTTGGGCCTCAGGCTTTCGAAGGATGTGGCTCTTTGGCTAGCATCAATTTGCCAGAGAGCATCTATTCCATTGGCGACTTTGCCTTCGACGGATGCAAGAGCCTCAGCGAGATGGTATTGCCACATGAGGTATCGAGAGTATCGCCGGGCACATTCCGCGGCTGCACGTCACTTGTAAGTGTCAAGTTGCCCGAGGGGGTCAGCAGCATTGGCGACAGGGCTTTCGAGAACTGCAAGAAACTGGGCGCGGTCATTATACCCGACGCTGTGCAGCTTTTGGGCAAGAACGCATTTGCGGGCTGCTCGGCTCTCGGCTCGGTATCCCTGCCAGAGGGCGTAGTCCGCGTATCCGACGGATCTTTCACCAACTGCACGTCTCTCAGCGCGGTACTCTTGCCGACCAGCATAAAGGTTATCGAGGCGGATGCATTCCGCGGTTGCCAGAGCCTCACGGCAATCAAGTTGCCCGAGAACCTCGTCAAGCTAGGCAACTACGCCTTCGACGAGTGCGAAGCTCTCACCGAGGTACAATTTATGGGCATCACGCCCCCCGAGCTCGGCCGTGAATCCATCTCTCAGGAGATATGGGTCAGCATTCCGCGCGAGGCACGCAAGACCTACCGCGAGACATGGAAAGGCCGCAGCCGATTCAATACTTTCAGACGCTAAGCACAGATGCGAACAGACATAAACACCATAATCTCGCGCGGAGCCGACCAGACGAAACTGAAACTCGTGGAGGTCGGAGCTGTAACCAAGGTTGACGGAGCCGAGGGCCACGTGCTCGTAAAACTCAAGCCCGACAGCGAGATTGACGTCTTCGACGACGAATTCCTCCTAGTAGAAGTGAATGGAGGAATCGTCCCCATGAGAATAGACGATGCGAAACGCCGTGGCGAACGCTCTGCCACAATAGCCCTCAACAACGTAACGACCGTCGCACAAGCGCAATACATAGTAGGCGGCAAAGTCTACGGAGAAAGTGGCGAAGGCGAAGAAGGAGACGAGGACTATGAGATGACATCCCTCACAGGGTACACCATCATAGACACCACGCTCGGCAAGATTGGCATCATAACCGACATCGACGACACCGTGGCAGTCAATCCGCTCTTCGTAGTGGACGGGCCCGAGGGCGAAATACTCATC
This sequence comes from bacterium, assembly GCA_963643535.1. GTDB lineage: Bacteria > Bacteroidota > Bacteroidia > Bacteroidales > Marinilabiliaceae > W3P20-009. Next base: position 39,517 of record CAVILU010000001.1, read on the forward strand.
CCGGCATCAGACGACTTCGTAGAGATGGTGGACGACGACGCAAGGACCATAACGATGAACCTGCCCGCCGGCCTCGTAGACATCGACGCCGCACCCGAGGTATAAGCCTCAGCAACAAAACAAGTAACACACACAAAGCTAACCATATAGACATGACGACCCAGGACCAGATAAAGGACCTGAACGAGCGCGAGCACGCGCTGAGGAGGTATCTTTGACGTCGACCGCCGACGAATGGAATTAGAGGAGGACGACCTCCGCGCCCAAGAGCCCGGCTTTTGGGACGACCGCGCCAAGAGCGACGAAGTCATGAAGCGAGTCAAGACCAACAAGAAATGGGTGACAAGCTACGACAAAGTCCACGCCGCCAACGAGGAACTCAACCTCGCCACAGAGTACTTCAAAGAGGGCATAGTAGAGGAGGCCGACATCGACGCCGCCTACGCTGAAGCCCTGCGCCTGACGGAGGAGGCCGAGATGGCCAACATGCTCCAAGGCGAGGAAGACCAGTTGAGCGCAGTGCTCAAGATTGTGGCTGGCGCAGGCGGCACGGAGAGCCAAGACTGGGCTCAGATGCTCATGCGCCTCTACCAGCGATGGAGCGAGGCACACGGATATAAAGTGAGCGTTGCCAACTTGCAGGATGGCGACGACGCCGGCATAAAGACAGTAACTTTCGAGATTGAGGGCGACACGGCCTACGGATATCTCAAGAGCGAGAACGGCGTGCATCGTCTTGTGCGCGTATCGCCATTCAATGCCCAGGGCAAGCGAATGACATCCTTCGCATCCGTGTTCGTAACGCCTCTCGTAGATGACACCATCGAGGTCTACGTAGACCCGTCAAAGGTCTCTTGGGACCTCTTCCGCTCGGGCGGCGCAGGTGGCCAGAACGTCAATAAAGTCGAGACTGGCGTACGCCTCCGTTACCAATACACCGACCCCGACACGGGCGAGACGGAGGAAATCCTCATCGAGAACACCGAGACGCGAAAGCAGACCGAGAACCGCGAGAACGCCATGCGACTGCTGCGCTCGCAACTCTACGACCGAGAGCTCAAGCGTCGCAATGCCGCCAAGGCGAAAATCGAGGCCAGCAAGAAGAAAATCGAGTGGGGCTCGCAGATCCGCAGCTACGTCTTTGACGACCGTCGCGTGAAAGACCACCGAACGGGCTACCAGACATCCAACGTCCAGGCGGTTATGGATGGCGACATCGACGCCTTCATCAAGGCCTACCTCATGGAATTCGGAGCCCCCGAGAACAAGGATTAGGCTAAGACACACCAACAACACACCCTTCGCCCAATGGAGACAGAAGAGAAGCAAGAGAGAGCAGCGGCCGAGGAGCCCAAGGCGCAAAAGAGCGCAGTGGACACCTCCGGCATGAGCGAAAGCGACGCCATCCGCGCCAGAATCATCGCCGGCGAGCTCGAAGTCGGCACCATCTACGAGGAGCCGGACCCCACGCCCGACGCCGAGCATATGGTGCTGCGCACCGATAAGCTCGTCAAGATATACGGCAGCCGCAAGGTCGTTGACGGACCGTCCATCATGGTCCGCCAAGGTGAGATTGTAGGCCTCCTCGGGCCGAACGGAGCAGGCAAGACCACCACGTTCTACATGACCGTAGGCCTTATCGAGCCAAACGAGGGCACAGTGTACCTCAATGACCAGGACATCACCCATTTGCCAGTCTACCGCCGTGCCCAGCTCGGTGTGGGTTACCTAGCGCAAGAGGCATCGGTGTTCCGCACATTGTCCGTAGAGGAGAACATTATGGGAGTCCTCGAAATGACGGACTACCCCAAGGACTATCAGAAGCAGCGACTTGAGGAGTTGATCTCCGAATTCGGCTTGGGTCACATCCGCAAGAGCAAGGGCATCCAGCTCTCGGGTGGCGAGCGCCGTCGAACTGAGATCGCCCGTGCGTTGGCCATCAACCCGAAGTTCATCATGCTCGACGAGCCATTTGCGGGCGTCGACCCTATCGCCGTCTACGACATCCAGAAGATCGTATGGCACCTCAAGGATAAGAACATCGGCGTCCTCATCTCTGACCACAATGTGGGTGAGACTCTCGCCATTTGCGACCGAGCTTACATCCAGGTGCAGGGCCGCCTTTTCCGAGCCGGCTCAGCGGAGCAGTTGGCCAACGACGAGAAGGTGCGCGAGGTCTACCTAGGCAAGGACTTCATCCTCCGTCGCAGAAAATTCGACGAGTAAATAGAGGGCGTCGGGAGCGTCATAGAGACAGCGAGATGTAAAAAAAAACACTGATTTTGCTGTTTCAAATTATAAATGACTAACTTTGCGTCGCCTTATGCGGATGTGGCGTAATTGGTAGCCGTGTCAGACTTAGGATCTGATGCCGAAAGGCGTAGGGGTTCGAGTCCCCTCATCCGTACTAAAAGACAGTAAAAAATTTATCCAACAATAGTTTGAAATGAACGTTTCAAAAGAAAACATTGATGAGCTCAACGCCGTCCTTACTCTCGAGCTCGAGAAGGCAGATTACGAGCCGAAGGTAGAGAAAGCATTAAAGGATTACGGCAAGCGCGTTGCCATCAAGGGTTTCCGTCCTGGTCATGCACCCGCTGGCATGGTCAAGAAACTTTACGGCAAGTCCATCCTCGTAGACACCATCGACCGTATGATGGGCGAGGAGCTCTCTAAGTATATAAAGGAGAACAACCTCGACATCCTCGGCGAGCCCCTCCCGAACGAGAAGCAGGAGCCCATCGACTTCGACAAGGAGATCGACAAGGTAACCTTCAAGTTCGACCTCGGCCTCTCTCCTGAGGTCAATGTCGCAGTTGACAACTCTCTCGTAGTCCCCGCATACACCATCGAGATCAGCGACAAGGACGTAGATGCTCAGATTGAGAACATCGCAGGCCGCTTCGGCAGCCACGCACCCGTCGAGGTCGCTTCCGAGAACTCTCTCCTCAAGGGCGTAATCACCCTCGGCGAGAAGAAGAACGAGAAGGGCATGACCTCTGTTGCCGTCATCAAGGACGAGGCTGAGAAGGCTAAGTTCATCGGCAAGAAGGCTGGCGACAAGGTTGAGTTCAATGTTCGCAAGGCTTTCACCGACGAGGCTGAGATCTCCTACATGCTTGGCTGCGCCAAGGAGGAGGTTGCAGGTATCGCAGAGGATGCTGTTGCAACCATCGAGATCAGCGAGGTTAGCGAGTTCAAGAACGCTGAGGTCAACAAGGAGCTCTTCGACAAGGTCTTCCCCGACGGCAGCGTAGCAGACCTCGACGCCTTCAAGGGCAAGGTCAAGGAGCAGCTCGCTTCCGCTAACGCATTCGCAGAGGAGTACCGCTTCGGTGTTGACGTTCGCAAGAGCATCATGGCCGCAGCTGGCGACATCAAGCTCCCCGAGGAGTTCCTCAAGCGTTGGCTCACTGTTGTCAACCGTGGCAACGAGAACTTCAGCCAGGAGGTTCTCGAGCAGGAGTTCCCCAAGTTCCTCGTCGACCTCAAGTGGCAGGTTGTCAAGAACCGTGTCGCTAAGAAGCACGACCTCAAGATTGAGTACAACGACGTCCTCAACTTCGCCAAGAAGACCGCCAAGGCTCAGCTCATGCAGTACGGCATCACCAACTATCCCGAGGACCAGCTCGAGAAGTATGCTCAGAGCATGGTAGCCAAGGAGGAGCAGCGCCAGCACCTCACTGAGGGTGCCGTCGAGGAGAAGCTCTTCGCTTACGCCAAGGAGAATGCCAAGGTCGAGAGCAAGGCTGTCTCTCAAGATGATTTCAACAAGCTCTTCGAGGCTGAGAAATAATTAAAATTCAGCATACTAAGCAGCCTTGCCCCGCCTCCACGGCGGCAAGGCTGCTGTGCTGTTTATTATACACGCACACGCAGAAACATAAAACCTCAATATGATCGATAGCAACGACTTCCGCAAATTTGCAGTCAAGCACCGCGGCATCAGCGGCAACATGTTCGACTCCTACACCAAGGTGACCGATTCATATATCTCCCCGACCATCATTGAGGAGAGGCAGTTGAACGTCGCCAGCATGGACGTATTCTCGCGTCTGATGATGGACCGCATCATCTTCCTCGGCACCGAGATTAATGACGACGTGGCCAATATTGTCCAGGCCCAGCTGCTCTACCTTGAGTCGGCAGACTCGTCCAAGGACATCTCTATTTACCTCAACTCGCCCGGCGGCAGCGTCTACGCGGGTCTTGGTATCTACGACACCATGCAATACATCTCGAGCAGCGTGGCAACTATCTGCACCGGCCTCGCGGCTTCCATGGCAGCTGTGCTCCTCGTAGCAGGCGCCAACGGCAAGCGTTCGGCCCTCCCCCACTCTCGCATCATGATCCACCAACCTATGGGCGGCGCCCAGGGTCAGGCTACGGACATCGAGATTACGGCGCGCGAGATTCTCAAGCTCAAGAAAGAGCTCTACGAGATTATTTCGAGCCACTCTGGCAAGCCTTTTGACGAGGTTGCCAAGGACTCCGACCGCGACTACTGGATGACGGCCGACGAGGCAAAAGCCTACGGCATGATTGACGAGGTTCTCAAACGCGAGAAGAAATAAAGATAAGTGACTTCCACTCCTGCAAAGGGACATTAGGACCACAAGAGAGATGCAGCGCCGGGGTCTTTCAAAAGCCCCGGTACTGCGTCCTTTTTTGCTTTTTGCGAGGGGGGAGTAAGAGATACACCACGATAAATGGCAAACAAGAAAGAAGACAAGTGCTCGTTCTGCGGCCGCGGTCGCAACGAGGTCAACTTCCTCATAAGCGGCATATCCGGCTTCATCTGCGACATGTGCGTGAAGCAGGCCAACGAGATTGTCTCCGAGGCGATGAAGCAGACCAGCAAGAGCAGTCTCAGCGAGCTCAAGTTGCGTAAGCCCCAGGAGATCAAGGAATATCTTGACGAGTACGTAATCGGCCAGGACGAGGCAAAAAAATATCTCTCCGTAGCCGTCTACAACCACTATAAGAGACTCCTCCACAACGACGACAAGGACGGCATAGAGCTCGAGAAGTCGAACATCATCATGGTGGGCGACACCGGCACCGGCAAGACTCTCATGGCCCGCACCATCGCACGCCTCCTCGACGTGCCCTTCACCATCGTCGACGCCACGGTACTCACCGAGGCCGGTTACGTGGGCGAGGATGTGGAGAGTATCCTCAGCCGTCTGCTCCAAGAGGCGGACTACGACGTAGAGCGCACCGAGCGCGGCATCATCTTCATCGACGAGATTGACAAGATTGCGCGCAAGGGCGACAATCCCTCCATCACTCGCGACGTGAGCGGCGAGGGCGTCCAGCAGGGCCTCCTCAAGCTCCTCGAAGGCTCCATTGTCAACGTACCGCCCCAAGGTGGCCGTAAGCACCCCGAGCAGAGGCTCATAGCCGTCAACACCCGCAACATCCTCTTCATCTGCGGCGGCGCATTCGACGGCATCCGCGACAAGATCGCACAGAGGCTCAACAGCCGTGTCGTGGGCTACAACTCCGACAAGGCGAAGGACAAGATCGACTTCTCGAACCTCATGCAGTACGTCGCACCCCAGGACCTCAAGTCGTTCGGCCTCATCCCCGAGATTATCGGCCGTCTGCCTATCCTGACTTCGCTCCAGCCACTGGACCGCACTGCATTGCGCCGCATCCTTACCGAGCCCAAGAACTCGCTCCTCAAGCAGTACACCAAGCTGTTTGCCCTCGATGGGGTCAAGCTCGTTGTCCCTGAAGAAGTTCTGGACTTCATCGTGGACAAGGCTGTGGAGTTCAAGATTGGCGCACGCGGTTTGCGTTCCATCTGCGAGACCATTATGATGGACAAGATGTACACCGTACCCACCACTGGCGAGAAGCAACTCGTCATCGACCTCGAATATGCCAAAGAGCGCATCAGCCACCTCAATGCGGCCAAGCTCAAAGAGGCATAAAGGGAAGGCGACTACAAAAGATTGCATACGAGTGGAAGTGTATGACTATTTGTCACACACCAGCCACTCGCATCAAAGATTGGCACGATATTAGACGCATCGGGAAGAGACGATAACCGTCGCACCCCAATTTTTGCACACAAAGACATAAGATGACCGACAACAAAGAAGAGAAGCCGAAGAGAGGCAAAGCCGGACTATCCGCAAATGAAGACTCAAACATAATAGTAGTCAACAAAGCGGACAGCAGATCTGTTGAGATTCCGGAGACGCTGCCTGTCCTCCCCTTCCGCAACGCCACATTGTTCCCAAATGCGGTGCTGCCGGTGGCCATTGGCCGTCAGAAGTCGGCTGTCCTTGTCGAAGAGGTGAACAAAACGCATGGTCTACTCGTTGCCGCCACTCAGATTGAGAGCGATACCGAGGACCCCACGACAAAGGACCTCTATAAGACCGGCGTCGTAGCCCAGATAATCAAGGCCCTGAGGATGCCGGATGGCACTCAGACGATAGTCTTCCAAGGCATCGCACGCATCGAGATCATCGAAGAGGTGCAGACAGAGCCTTTCCTCGTAGCCAAAATCAAACGCGCATCCGAGGGACGCACATCGGCTGCTCAGAAGGAGGCAATGCCCGCCCTTATGAGCTCGCTCCGCGACTTGGCGTCTGAGATGTTCACCCTCCAGCCCAACACGCCGACCGACACAAGTGCGGCTGTAAAGCAAATGCATGACGACGACGTCCTCGTAAGCTTCGTATCGTCCAACATGGAGGCTTCCTCTGAAGACAAGAACTCAATCCTGATATGCAACACGGTATATAAGAGAGCCGAACGACTCCTCGCCGTCATCCAGAAGCAACTGGAGTTTCTGCGACTCAAGGCCAACATACAGACCAAGGCCAAGCAGAACATAGACAAGCAGCAGCGCGAGTATATGCTCCAGCAGCAGCTGCGCACCATTCAGGATGAGTTGGGCGGCGACCCTCAGAAAATACTCGTAGAGAAATATCGCAAACAGGCTCAGCAAAAGAAGTGGGACGCTAAAGTAGCCGAAGCCTTCGAGGCCGAGATCGAAAAGGTTGAGCGCATCAACCCCAACTCGCCCGAGTACGGACTGACGCTCAGCTATCTCGACACACTCATAGGCCTCCCGTGGAACGAATACAGCGAGGATAATCTCGACCTCCAGCGCGCCGAAGATGTCCTCAACGAAGGTCACTACGGGCTGGACAAAGTCAAGGAGCGCATCATAGAGCACCTCGCCGTCCTCAAGCTCAAGGGCGACCTCAAGAGTCCCATCCTCTGCCTCTACGGTCCCCCGGGTGTCGGCAAGACCTCGCTGGGCAAGAGCATTGCCGAAGCGTTAGGCCGTAAATATGTGCGCATATCACTCGGCGGTATGCATGACGAGGCTGAGATTCGCGGTCATAGACGCACATACGTCGGCGCAATGCCAGGCCGCATTATCGAGGGTCTGCGCAATGCGGGCACAGCAAACCCCGTCTTTATCCTCGACGAGATTGACAAAGTCAGCAATGACTTCCATGGAGACCCTGCCGCCGCACTGCTTGAGGTTTTGGACCCCGAGCAGAATATGGCGTTCCACGACAACTTCCTCGACTTGGACTTCGACCTCTCGCACGTCATGTTCATTGCCACGGCCAATAACACCGGCACAATCTCCGGCCCACTCTTGGATCGTATGGAGATGATAGGCGTAGACGGATATCTGCTGGAGGAGAAAGTAGAGATAGCCAAGAGCCACCTCATCCCAAAAGCGAAAGAGAACCACGGACTGCAGCCCGACACGTTCGACATTCAAGACGACGTGGTGGCATATATAGTAGACAAATACACGCGAGAGAGCGGTGTACGCCAACTCGCAAAAGTCATAGCCAGCCTCTGCCGCAAGATGGCGCTCAAGGTAGCCAAGGGCGACACCTTCGACTCTAATTTGAGCAAAGAGGCGGTGCACGAGATGCTCGGGATAGAGAAGTTCGACCACGACATCTGGCATGACGACCTCCGCGCCGGAGTGGTGACGGGACTGGCATGGACGGCAGTAGGTGGCGAGATATTATTCGTCGAATGCGCCGCCAGCAAGGGTAAAGGCAAGATGACGCTCACGGGCAACTTGGGCGACGTTATGAAAGAGTCTGCCGTACTTGCCCTCGAATACGTCCGCTCCAATGCCAAGGACTTCGGACTTCAGGACATAGACTTCGACGAAACTAATTTCCATATCCACGTACCCGAAGGCGCAGTGCCCAAAGACGGCCCCTCGGCGGGCGTAACGATGGTGACAGCCATAGTATCCGCACTCACGGGCAGGCGAGTCCGCAAGCGCATAGCCATGACGGGCGAGATAACCCTCCGCGGAATGGTAATCCCCGTAGGCGGAATAACGGAAAAAATACTTGCCGCCAAGCGCGCCGGCATAACCGATATCATCCTCTGCAAACAGAACAAGAAAGATATCGACGAGATAAAGAAAGAATATGTGGAGGGACTCACCTTCCACTTTGTAGACCGCATTGCCGAAGTTATCAGCATTGCGCTCGAAGATAAACCAGAAAACAAAGAATAGAAAATGACAGAGATAAAGAACGCCCTCGTAGAAGCAGTCGTAGAGGGCATACGCGACAACAAGGGCCTCGGCATCAGCATCCTCGACCTTCGCGGCCTCGACGGAGCAAGCGCCGACTACTACATTGTCTGCCAAGGCAACTCCACAACCCACGTGGAGTCTATCGCCGACGCAGTAGAAGACCGCGTCCGCGAGGATGTTGGCGAGAAGCCTCTCCACTTCGAGGGCAAGGTAAACTCGCAGTGGATCCTCATCGACTACCATGATGTCGTCGTCCACGTCTTCATGCCCGAGCAGAGGGAGTTCTACAACATCGAGGGTCTGTGGGCCGATGCCAAGCGCACCGACCTCCCCGACGAGCTCTAAGTCCGCCCTCCCACGGTCACACACTTCCCGCAAAAGCAATTCACACACCTAACTCTCCAACCATAACATGGCCGACAACAAAGCAAAAAAGGGTGGCATGCCAGGCTTCAACCCTTATTGGATTTACGGTTTAGTGGCTATAGCCCTTGTGGCGATAAGCGCAATCTTCACCGGCAGCTCGCCCCACAACATCTCGTATAGCAAATTCGAGACTGAAGTGCTCGGGCGCGAGGGTGTAGACAAGATTGTCGTAATCCGCAACGACTTGCAAGCTGAGATCACGCTCAAGACGGACTCCGTAGAGAACTACAAGTCGCTCTTCTCGAGCACTCTGCCAGTGCCCGCCAAAGGTCCGCACTTTGTTGTCGACTTGCCAAGCATAGACAGTTTCGAGGCCAGCCGCAAGAAGGTCGAAGATGCCGAGCAGCGCACGATACCCGTGTTCTACGAGCAGCGCAACGAGGTTTTCAGCAACATCATCATGTTTATCTGGCCGTTCCTGCTCTTTATCGCCCTCTACTACTTTATGTTCCGTCGCATTGGCGGAGGCGGTGGAGGCGGCATCTTTGGCGTTGGCAACTCCAAGGCCAAGGAGGTTGGCAAGGACACCGAGAATGTCAAGGTTACGTTTAAGGACGTGGCCGGACTCGATGGTGCGAAGCAGGAGCTTGAGGAGATTGTAGAGTTCCTCCGTCATCCCGAGAAATATACCGAGTTGGGTGGCAAGATACCCAAGGGCGCACTTCTTGTTGGCCCTCCAGGCACAGGCAAGACATTATTGGCCAAGGCTGTAGCAGGAGAGGCTCATGTACCTTTCTTCTCGATGTCTGGTTCGGACTTCGTAGAGATGTTCGTAGGCGTAGGCGCAAGCCGTGTACGCGACCTCTTCAAGAAGGCCAAGGACAAGTCGCCCTCCATCATCTTCATTGATGAGATTGACGCCATTGGTCGTGCCCGCGGACGCAACAGCGGTTATGGCACAAACGAGGAGCGAGAGAACACCCTCAACCAACTCCTGACCGAGATGGACGGCTTCGGCAACAATAGCGGCGTCATTATCCTCGCCGCCACCAACCGCGCCGAGATTCTCGACCGCGCCCTTATGCGCGCAGGCCGTTTCGACCGTCAGATTCAAGTTGAGTTGCCGGATATCAAAGAGCGCGCAGCCATCTTCGACGTGCATTTGCGCCCGCTCAAACTTCCTGAGGATTTCGACCGCTCGTTCCTTGCCAAGTTGACGCCCGGTTTTTCTGGTGCGGATATTGCCAACGTATGTAACGAGGCCGCCCTCACAGCAGCACGCAAGGGCAAGAAATTCGTAGAGCGTCAGGATTTCCAGGATGCTGTAGACCGCATCGTTGGTGGTCTTGAGAAAAAGAACCGCATCGTAACGTACGAGGAGCGCAAGACCATAGCATACCACGAGGCAGGACACGCCACTGTAAGTTGGCTCCTCGAATATGCCAATCCCCTCGTCAAGGTGACCATCGTCCCCCGTGGCAAAGCACTCGGCGCGGCATGGTATCAACCCGAAGAGAGGCAGCTGACCACCAAGGCCCACCTCTTGGACGACATTTGCTCTGTCCTTGGCGGACGTGCGGCCGAAGAAATATCTTTCGGTCAAGTTGGCACTGGAGCCCTCAACGACCTTGAGAAGGCCAATAAGCAGGCCACCGCAATGGTGACGTACTACGGCATGAGCGACAAGCTGCCCAACGTCTGCTACTACGATTCCACCGGTCAGCAAGACATGTCGTTCCGCTCGCCCTACTCTGAAGAGCGCGCACGCATCATCGACGAGGAGGTATCCGCCATCATCGACAGCCAATATGAGCGCGCAAAGGAGATTCTCCGCGCTAATGCCGACAAGCATCGCGAACTCGCCAACCTCCTGCTGGACCGCGAGGTTATCTTCACAGAGGACGTAGAAAAGATCTTCGGTCCCCGTCCATGGAAGAAGCGCGAGGAGGAACTCGCAGAAGAGCAGAAGCAAGAGGCGGCAGAAAAGGCCGAAGCCAATGCCGAGGCAAACGCGGAGGAGCAGCCTAAGGCAACTGAGGCTACCGACACTTCGGCCATTGACGGCAAAGCAACAGCCCCCGAAGCCAAACAAGAGCCCGAGGCGTAACAGCCCCACAAGCCCAAAACAGACATACCACACGAAACAAAAAGAATCGCATGGACGACTTTTTCTCAATACTATGCGGCAATGCCGACGAGGCGGGAACGTATACTTACACCCTCGCCATCAACAAGGAGCATGACATCTTCAAGGGCCACTTCCCTGGCAAACCAGTAGTCCCCGGTGTCATGACCCTCATGATGATTCGCCGTTGCGCAGAGCAGGCCAAAAATCTTGGCACCACACGCATTTCATTCGTCAAGGACGCTAAGTACATCGCACCCATCATCC
>CAVILU010000001.1:50884-75709 GCA_963643535.1 bacterium
CATCATCCCCGACGGCCGCAAGGTGATTGTAACCTTCACCATCGACGACACCTTAGCCATCAAGGCAGACGTCAAGTCGGAGGACGGCAGCGACTTCACCAAAGTTCGCATGACGATTGCAAAGGAGGCCTAAAGAATGACCTCGCCAAAGGCATCCGAGAGCCAAGGCAAGATGAAGGAGACGCTACGCCTATGGGCGACGTGCGCTGTCATCTTGCTTTTGGCTCTTTTGTGGTTCTATCCCGTAATGTTCTTCAAGTGGCTGAAGAAGACGCTTACGCAGAACGAGAGCCCGCAGCGCACGGCTTCGGCTGTGGCGTTGGGCGTGGGGATGTCCGTGATGCCTATTTGGAGTTTCCAGATGCTGGCCACGGTGGGCTTGGCCCATTTGTTCAGGCTCAATAAGGTGGTGGCGGTGACATTTTCCAATGCCAGTTTGCCGCCGTTCATACCTTTCATTATCTACTTCTCGCTGCGCATTGGCGGTTTTCTGATGGGAGTGGAAGTGGATATTGATTTTGAGAATGTCTCGATGGAGAGCATAAAGGGCTCAATAGTGGCTTATGCCGTGGGGGCTGTTGTCTTTGGCATATTGCTCGGAGTTGGCACTTGGCCTGTGGCTTATCTTGCCGTACGGGCTTTCAGGCGTGGGCGTACGGTTCTCAGAGGGTGATTTTCGGAAGCTTATATGGAATAATGGAGTGGGAATGGTCTATATGTTAGATGTGCCTCAATATGGCCCCGTAGAGGTACACGAGGATACGCGTTGCAAAAGGTTAACGCTTAAATTTTATGATGGAGGACGCAGATTGCGCCTGTCCGTCCCGCCGCGCACTACGCCCAAATTTATTTTGGAGTTCTTCAAGAACTACGCGGAAGCAATTGGCAACGTAGCGAAAAAAGCCACAGAAAGGTCACAATACACCGACTTCACGCCCGACACGGTATTCCACACCCGCAAGCACGAGCTGGCCTTCAAAATAGACCCTAAAGGACGACTCCTCGGGCAAGTATCGGCAGACAAAGCCACAGTATTCTACCCCGAAGGTACAGACTTCACGGACAAGAAAATACAAGGGTTCATACGCAAGGTCATCGATGCGGCACTCATGCAAGAGGCAAAAGAATATTTACCAGGCAGACTATCTGAACTTGCGGCAGCCAACGGGCTAAAATACCATACAATAGACATCCGCAACACACACTCACAGTGGGGCAGTTGCTCAACAAAAGGTCGTATATGCCTCAATTCGCAACTCATGCGCCTTCCTGACGACCTCATAGACCTCGTTCTCCTCCACGAGCTGACCCACACAATCCATATGGACCACAGCCCGTCTTTCTATGCTGACCTCGACCGTTTCCTTGGCGGACGGCACGACGAGCTGAACAAACGCTTAAAAAAGATACATATTGAGTACTGACCTCAATTTTTGGCCATAGCCACAGTAGCTATGCCAAGCCTTATGCCTTCTATTGTCGAGAGTGGCAAAAGGCAGGACTCGGACGTGGCACCCGTAGTGAACACATCGTCGATAAGGAGAATCGACTTACCTTTTAGCATCTCGGCTTCGGGGCCGAGGCCAAAATCTGACTTTACATTTTTATATCGCTGGTCGGCGCTCAGCTTTGTCTGCGAGCCTGCGTAAACGGTGCGCAGGAGGGCTTTTTCGAGAATTGGAATGCCTGTTACCTGACGTACACCCTCAGCAATCATCAGACTCTGGTTATAGCCTCTCGTGCGGAGTTTCTTGGGGTGGAGAGGCACTGGTATGAGGTAATCGTAGTTGGCGACAATGTCAGCATAGCACATTTTGCGTCCCATCTCGCGGCCCAATTCCTTAGCCACTTGGAAAAAGCCTTGGTATTTAAACTCATGGATGAGCTTGCGGAGGTGCTCGCCTTGTCGGAAATAGAAGCAGGCGAAGGCAGACTCCAGATGCGGGACGCGCCCGACCATCTTATCCACCATCATATTGTCGTATGGCGACCGCTCGAAATACGTTGATGGCAACTCATCGAGACATGGCCGGCAAATACACATCTCACCAAGATAAAGCTTGTTGTCGCAAACAAGGCAATGGCAAGGATAGTTGAAGCCCCAAATACCCCAAAGAGCGTCCTTTAGGAATTCCCAAAGCTTAGTAAGAATGCGCGACATTTTCTGTTTCAGGGGGCAAAGCAAAGACAAAAGGCGCACCACAAAAAACTGTAGTGCGCCATAAAAAGATTATCCGTTATTCCTTCTTAGCTTCTTTTGCGAGCTTGGCTGCATCTCGATATCGGAAGCCCATCACGATGACATCGTCCACAGGATCGACATTGTGCCTCCATGCATCATAGCTGTCATTGAGCTTGCGCAGCTGATCCTCCATTGGGAGTGTGGAGATATCTTCGAGCATTGTCGTAAATCGCTTGGTGGAGAACTTGACTGCATCGTCCTCGTCAATCTTTGCGCGCGGAGCGTCGTCCTTTGCAGGGTCGGCACCGAGCTGATCGGTATAGCCGTCGGAACACATATAGAGGCAATCTCCATCTACGAGCTGGGTTGTGGTCTCAGTGAACTCGTTGTCGTTCCAGACATCACCAATCGCACGGCGGGTGCCCTTGATAGTAGTCAGCTTACCTTTGCGAACAATGAAGAGAGGACGCTTAGCCGCTGCCGAAACCATGACGCCTGTCTTCATATCGACATCGATGATAACACAGTCCATGCCATCGCGGGTCTCGACAGTCTGATTCTTATTTAGCGTCTGCTTGACCTCGCTATCGAGCTTTTCGAGGAGTGGTTTCGGATGACGCATATTGGGGTCGCGAGTGGCATCATTGAGGATAGTGGTGCCAATGAGGGTCATAAACGCGCCGGGGACACCGTGACCTGTACAATCGGCGCAGCAGATGAGCGCATGGTCGCCATACATACTGAACCAATAGAAATCGCCACTGACAATGTCGCGCGGGCGGAACATAAGCAAGGATTCAGCAAAAGGCAGGTCCTGAAGGCTCGTGCGCGACGGGAGGACGGCGGTCTGGATGCGGTTGGCGTAGGTTATACTGCCTGTGATGTCCTTATTCTTTCGCTCAATCTCATTCTTCTTCTCGTTAATCTCCTTAGTCTGGCGAGCCACCTCATCCTCAAGTTCCTTTTGGCGAGCCATAAGTTTTCGCTCACGCCACTGCGAGAAGGAGCGCACACCAAGGATTAGCAGGATAAAGGACAAGATGGGGAACCAGAACATCTTCCAGAACGGCTTGTCGATGTGGATACGAATCTTGAGCGGTTGCTGGCTTACGATGCCCGAGCTATTGAAAGCGCGGATATTGAGGACATAATCGCCATCGGGGATATAGTCGAACTCCTTGTGGTTCTGAGTGCCGAGGGCCATCCAATGCGGGTCGGACTTCTCGTCGAGACGCTGCATCCAATACTCATAGGTCACGTTCGACTGGTCCTTCATACAGATACCCACAAACTCAAACTCCAACTTGTCGGGTTCGCCGCTGTATGGATAGTCGAGGTCAATCTCGTCATGGATATCATGCTTATGGCCAGAGATTACGACACTCGTGAGGTTCATAATAGGGGCCACGCTGTTGCGACGGTCGTAGGCACTGATGTAGTGGACAGCTCCCACGGCTGTTGTGAACCAAACGTCACCATTAGGAGCCTGGGTTGCGCCATTAAACTCGTAGTCCATACCACTGCCCAGGCCATAGGTTCGTATATTGCCATTGGAAAGGTCAATGCAGCTGAGGCCCGGCTGGTGGCATACCCAGATGTGGCCATTGCCGTCGCGGGAGATGCCGTAGCAGTAGTTTTTATGGAGGCCGTCGGCCGATGTTATAGAGACTACAGAGTCGTTGTTGGTGCAAAGGATGCCATTATTAACCGTCGCAAGCCAAAAACGGTCACGATCGTCAAATGACATACCGGCCACATCCACAGGCACATCTGCAAGGCGGTGGATATCAAACTCATCATCGTTGAAGAGCATGGCAATGCCACTATCCTTTGTGCCAAACCACAGCTGCCCCTCACGGTCGAGCTTGACAAAGTTCACATTATTGTGCGGGAGGCCATCGGAAGTTGTGAATATTCGCGTCTTGGCCGACGCTATGTCGTAGACAACCAGGCCGCCAGACGTAGCAATATAAAGTTTTGCGCTATCAAGGGTCATGTCATTGACAGTCATCTGGCTTCGCTGGATGTCGCCCAAGGCAAGGCGGCGATAGCGATTTTCGCCAGAGCAACGGACATAGACGCCCTCTCCGCGTGTACCTACATACTGAGTATGCCGCTTATCATCGAAAACAATACGCGTGATATCCTTACGGTCGGGGAGACCGAATGCGGCATCGTAGTACTCGTAATTGGACATGCACTTTGTGTCCATATTGATGAGGCCATCAGAGAGACCGAGCCAGAGACGCTCCCCATGAATTTGGGAAGATATGACGCGGCTGCGCGAAAGACCGACATCGGCAAGATTGTACTGCGCAAAGTAGTTATTAATCCATGCGACGACACCACTGCCATAGGTAGCGAACCAGAAGATGCCCTCGCGGTCGACCATGATATCAGCCACATAGTTATTTCCCAGACCATTTTGCTCATCGAGAGTAAGAGCCTCGACATAGTCCTGAGTGTCCTCGCGATATTCCCACTCCTTGACGCCATCGCCCCAAGTAGCGAGATAGAGACTACCACTCTCCTCCTCATAGATGGCACGAATGTCATAGGCCGCAATTTTACCAGAAGAGCAGGCTTTGTTGCATTGGCTTAGGAGTTGCGCACCATTGGTAGGCGAATAGCGATAGATGCTGCCATCGTCAAAACCGACCCAGTAATCAGACCCGCGGCGGGTGGGCTCGATGCAATTTACCATAGCGTATGGCAGATCCTCAATCTCTTCGGGCGCATGGACAGTGCCATCGACATCGACACGGACGGTGAGCAGACCGTCGGAAGTACCGACAAGGAGAATCATGGAGTTGACAGCGCAGATAGAGGTATACATACGGCCACCGAACATCTCGTCGTCGAAATAGGTGGTCATCTTGTGGTCTGGCGAAATCTTAACAATACCCAGGTTCTGCTCTACTGCCCAGATATTGCCACGGTCGTCGAGGCACATATCCTTGATGGGCGCCTGCATCTCGTCCACGGCAGGCATCTTGATGAACTTACGGCCGTCGTTATATGTGAAAGTACCGTTGCCGTGGCCGCACCAGAGGAGGCCATCGGTATCGATAATCATGTCGGAGATATAGTTATCCGACAAGGAGTCGCGTGTGCTATAGTTGATAAAGTGCAGACCGTCGTAGCGCGAGAGTCCCTCGGCCATGCCTATCCAGACAAAGCCGTTGTTATCTTGCACCAGGCTATAGATATAGTTCTGAGGCAGACCTTGCGCATTGGTGAACTTCGAGAGATTGAAGTTTTGCGACAAGGCGGAGCCCACCCCCGCGAAGAGGAGCAGCGCAGCCATTGCCAGTTTCTTGAATGTAGCCATTAGCCTGATTTCTTTAAACGGTCAAAACCTGCACCCGCCCAGGCCCATTTCGAGGGTCGGTACGGATGCAGATGTATTCTTTGTAATTATGTAGCGATGAGTGATTTTCGGAATAACAGATCTATTATCCGCACCACTCAGTCGTCTCTATCGCTTCGGCTTGATGCCGATAGTGTACTTGTACTTGGGTATGCCACCAATAGGCACACTGTAGAATGGCATAAGTTCGCCATACTGGTTCTCGAGGTAGATGACCACATTGTTGTTCTTGAGGGGCTTATTCTTGAACTTGATCATCTGGATGTCCCAAGAGGTGTTCTTCTCCTCCTCGGCCACCTTATGGGTGCTGGTGACCCACTCGTTGTTGCCACTGACCTTCATCATCTCGCCGTTCTTGGCGACAGAGATAATGCGGAGCATACCATCGTTATCCCAGTCGAAGTTGCTCTGCTTGAGGGAGATGGTCTTGTCGTCGATATAAGGGTAGATATGCGAGACCTCAGTAGCCGAGTCATGCATACGGAACTTATACTTGAAGTAGTAGGCGAAAGCGCCGTCCACCTTTACGTTCTCATCCTTCTTGCGGCTGAGGAAGAGGCGGTACATGTTACCGTCATCGCCCGAGACACCCTCGATGACGAGCTTGAAAGTGCGGCCGCCATACTCAGGCAGGTCCTCGCCCTCGGAAGGGTTGAAGGGGCCAAAGGTGTACCAATTGTCATCGTACTTAGGGTCTACACCGAAAGTCTTGGTGGCGAGCATAGTGCCGCTCTTATATTTTCCTTTGATGTTACCTTTCTGAGCATCCTTGTTGGAGCAAGACTCCTTGCCACCGTATACGCTAAAACGTGTCTTAGTGTTGAAGTCTCCGCGTACTTCGTCGTTCTTTCCACCGCAATCGGGGTCGAAAACACGGATGTAGACGGGCGTAGCGCAGTCTGCAGGGATGGAGAAGAAGATAATCTGTACAAAATTATCGTCACCCCACTCGGTCATACTCTCTTTGCCGAAAGTCATGAGGAACGGAATGTTTTCATCGGCACCAGGGACGGGCTGAGCCGTGGCGACAGTAAAACTCAAGAGGGCTGCGAGGCCCATAATCAGTCGCTTGATCATAGTTGTAGGGAACAAAAGAACAGGGGAATAATTAGTTTTCTTTGAGGGGGGGGGCTTGACTCGGGCTATGGTTACTTAACAGTGACCTCGACCCAGGTGCACCTCTTCCATGCGATATTCCTTGCATCAATCGTGCCACACTCGACGCGATAGGTACCAGGTTTTGAGAAAATAGTTGAGACTGTGCTACCCTTTATCTTATCGCCATTGCCCATAGTCCAATAGAACTCAGTCGGGCGGAAATCCTGAATACCCTCGGCGTTGGCGGAGAAAGTCACGACCTTGCCAGCCTTAATCTCTTCGGGGACAATAATTTCCACCTGCTCAGGCTTAGCGATCTCAAGATCATATTGCGCAAGAGAGAACATCTCCTCGCCCGAAGTCTTATCGAGGACACTCAGCTCGACAGTGTAATGGCCTGTGCCAGGGTAACAGTGGCTAACCTCAAGACCGAGAGCCGATTCTCCATCTCCGAAAGACCAACGGCATTGGAAAGTAGTGGTGTCATAGTTCTCCGCCGAAGCCTCGTAGAGAGTGTAGCAGAGGTCCATTTTCTTGAGGGGTTCAGACTCGGGGAACGTCGGGAATGTGCGACGGAAATAATAAATCTGATCCTTGCCGTCGCGGTTGGATGTCACGTAGCCCCAACGCTCGTCCTCGCTATAATAGAGGCCATAGTCGTCGCGCATAGAGTTGATGCCATCGTCGACCTTCTGAGGCTCGGCGAAAGTGCCATCCTCACCCATGAGAGTGTAGTAGATATCGAGGCCTTGACTGTCGTCGCGACCATCAGAAGCGAAGAAAATCTTGCCAGAGGAATGGATATAAGGAGCCGTCTCAGTGCCCGGGGTATTGACCACGGCACCCATATTCTTCGGCTCACTCCATCCGCTAAATGTCATCTTGCAATAATAGAGGTCTGCACGACCTTGACCGCCACGGGCATCGGAGGCAAAGACCATCAGGCGGCCATCGGCTGAAATGGAAACCATACCTGCGCTTGCGCCCTCGGGCGTATCAATAATGTGGCCCTTGGTATCCGACACCGAAGCGTAGCGACGTATCTCCATCGGGGCACCGCGGAGCACGCTCTTATCCATATCGTTCTCGGTGACATAAGCTGCGCCATCGGGGTCGAACGAAAGGCAGAACTGATTTGTTCCAGTACCAGCGTTCTCGAAATAAGGCTTGACCGCGCCGGATGGCATACGGTTCTTAATCTTGACCTTGTAGAGCTTATAGAGGTAGTGGTTACGCTGGTTGAAGTAGGTCTTGCCGATATCCCACTTCTTATCACTGGCGAAGTAGAGAGTCGAGTCTCTGAGGACGGGATATATTGTTTGCGCTTCAGACGGGCCGAGGTTGAGCGGCGTGATGTCAAGGTCTTGCGCATTGGCAACGGAGACGGACATCACAAAACCGGCGGCGGCCAGCGTGAGAGCCTTAATATGGTTCATAACAATCATTTTTGCTCGCTCGGTTTAATAGAAACGGTGGCTGACGGTGCGGACTTTGTATACGAAATCGTATTGGAAAGAGATCTCGTGCGAGCCACTGTTGTAGCTCTTGAGGTCGCCGAGGCTCATAGTGTAGCTATAAGCCACCTTGATTCGAGGATTGGGGCATACGGCAATGCCAGCCGTGGCATCCTTATTGGTTCGATAGGCGAGAGTGAGCCAGACGAAGTCGCTCCAAATTGCGGAGACGCTCACGTTGGCAGCCACATCGGTAGCCTTGCTGTAGTCGGCCAGGACGGAGGGTTGAAGAGCGAAACGGTGCGAGAGGTCGAACCAATAGCCGCCGCAAAGGAGATATGTGGCATCGGCGGGCGAGAATTCGGTGTCCACCTTGTCGAAGTCGTTGGTAACAAGGAAAGAGGAAGTGCTGACGCCGGCAAAAAACTTATCGCCATAGACGCTCACGCCAAAGCCGAGGAGAGGAGCCACACCCGTATATTTCTCAGCGAAAATAGGGTCGTCGTTCTGCATTGTGCGCATCTTGGTCCAGTCCACAGAGCGGAGAGCCACGCCTGGTTGGAGAGCAAAGCCGAGCCACGTGCGGTAGCCGATGCGAGTGCGATAACCTACCGAGAGCTCCACACCCGAGTTGCGGCTCTCATGGATATCCTGGTTATAGAGACTGAGGCCGAGGGTAATCTTTTCGTGGCGGAGAGGGGTGTTTGCCGTGATGAGTTCACTTGTCGGGGCACTCTCAATGCCAGCCCATTGCTTACGGAAACTGCCGAAAAGGCTGAGGCCCTCGCGGGAGCCCGCGAAAGCCGGGTTTACAGCAAAATAGTTGTGCATATATTGCGACACGACCAGCTCGTTCTGCGCCGAAGCGTCCGAACCGGCCATGAGGCAAGCGGCGAAGGCTGCCGCCGATATGATAAGTCTCTTTATCATCCTACGGAATGTATGGAGTGGGGGAACTTGTCAGCAGAGATAACAATTAATTGGTGGTACGCTTTATGGCGAGCGTCTCCTTGATAGTCTGGATGCCCTCACCCTTGAGGACGTAGACGTAGTAGCCGTCGTCGAGGCCATCGGCATTCCATCCATTGCGGTAGTTGGCGCGCTCGTAGACTATCTTGCCGCGGGAGTCGAAGACGTAGAGGTTGTTCTGCGCCGGGAGACGTTCAATCACGAGATAGTCGTTCTTGCCGTCGCCATTGGGGCTGAAGGCGTTAGGATAGCGCAAGGGCATGTCGAAATAGACCGCTACGGTGGCGGTATCCGAAGGGCACTCAACAAGGTCGACGCCCGATGGAGCTATTTCAACTACGTAAGCCTCAATTTTGCCAGCCATATTAGACCACAAGTAGGCAGTCGACGTTTGGCTGCCGCAACCTGCGTTGTAGTCTCGGTACGCTGAGAGGATCCCCCAACGGAAATAATCAGTATCGTCGGAAGGAATGGTCTCGAGCAGTTGCTGCGTTGTATTGCACGAGATAGAGTCAGCGGGGAAGGAGACAACGGGCTTGCGGTCGCGGACTGTTATGCCACCGTGAATCTTGTCGGACGAGGAGGCGTCGCTGATGCAGCCATTGGCATCGGCTATCTCCTTGATTATGACGCGGCCTGCAGTGGCTACGTGAGCATTGCGGAGGGTGTGTTCTCCTGCTGCGAGAGAGGAATACTTGTCGCCAGTTGAGAGGGTCACGGACATTGGGGCTTCGCCAGAGATGGTGAGCTCTGCCGAGAAGTCGCGAGTCAAGTCGTCGGCATCATCTGCTGAGGTGCAGATTTGGATTGCGCCGTCGGGGTAAGTAGTCTCGTTGAGGCTGAGGGTTGCCTCGGGCTGACCGAGGAGGGTGATTTCTTTGGAATACTCAGTGGCACACGTGCCGCCTACCGTTTGGCGGACCTTGACTGTCGTCGTGCGGGTTGTGGAGCTATAGATGCCGCCAGAGTAGCGGTTGCGCTGTGCGAGAGTCGCATTTGGGCCTTCGCCCACGATGGTGAAGTTGCTGTTGTCGGCCACTGTCCACTCGTAGGAGGAGACGTCAGCCCATGCGCTGCCAGTCTCGAGAGTGGCGCTGAAGCCGCAGATGTCCGCATCGCCAAGGATCGAGAGGCGTCGCTGATCGGCCACGTCGTCACCCGCCACGGGGGTTCCGTAGACGTGCCACGTGAGGGTGGAGGGCTCTGCTATAGCGAAATCGAGGTGGTCGCTTGCGCTGTTTTCGAGGTACGCACTGATGATTTTCAATGTTTTCTCGTTATGGCCCGTCTCGATGTTATACGTTCCGCTGCCGAGGGTGATGTTGGAGGTTTTGCCGTCGGTGATGCTGTTGCTGCAATCGAAGTAGGCGGTCTTGTGCGAGCCGTCGTCATAGGTCACGACGAGGCGGGAGTAGGACTTAACAGTCTCTGCGTCAACGCCATCGATAATAAAAGCGGCGTTGAGGTTTTCCAAGAACTCGCAGACACTTTTGTTTTCCGCGTCGCACTTTATGGTGGGGGTTGAGCCCTGGGCACAGCAAGGCGAGCCGAGACCGGAGCCCAGCGTGCCAACCAGTCCGAGGACTGCAAGGTGTATAATTTTCATAAGCTAAAACAGGCGAAAAATCGTCCCGTAAAGGGAGCCGCGGCAACCTACAGAGAGCCGCAATCCGTTCACATTTTAGAGGCTAAAGTTACTAATTTACCGACTAAAAGAGAAATTGAACGGAGCAAAAAAGGCTTAAAGAAAAGAAATGGGAGGATTTGGATAAAATTGTACAATGGAAATTTGACATGTAGGTATCAAACAAAACAAAAAAAGACAGCCCCAAAGAGAGAAAAAACTCTCCAGGGACTGCAAGCTCGTGAAAAACTCAATAAAAAGGAAAGCGCGTGCGGGCGGCACGCCGCCTGCACGCGCATATTTTAGATGCCGAAGTTGACGCCAACGGTGTAGATGCCGCCAATCTTGTCGGTATAGATAAACTCTTGCTTATTGGTATTGAAGAGGTTATGGGCATTGAAGAAGATTTCGCAGCTGCTTACCGGCTTATAACCCACCTTGAGGTTGACGGTGCAGCGCGGGTCGATCTTCTGAGTGCCGAAGAGAGTGGTGTACTCCCTCTTGCCGAGGAGGTTGGCGAAGGCGGAGAGGTTCCACTGCTCAGTGGGCTTATAGATGAGGCCAAGCATGCCGTAGACGGCGGGGGCAGCCTTGTGGCGGTAGTTGTCCTGAGTGGTGTATGGCTCAGCGACACTTGTACCGAGGTAATACTCGTCGCTCATCTTGTCATAGCGGACATTGTACTTGAGCGCATAGTAGATGCCGAGGGGGCGATCGACGCCCTCTACAGCCGGGCCTCCATTGTAGGCAGCGAGGAGGGCTGCGAGATACTGGTCCTGCTCGTCCTTGCTCATGGCCTTGTACTTTGCGAGGGGCTCCTCGATGCTGGTGAAGCCCATGCAATCTTGCATATACTGCATTGCCGAGCCACCCATAGCCTGCGCTGTGGCGGCACCAGTGAGGACCTCAGTCGCGAGGGGATAGACACCGCGCTCGTTGTCGTAGAGAGCAGTGAGGCTCTGGGTGAGCTGGCGGGCAATCATCTCGGCTTGAGAGTATTGGTAGTAGTTGTCGATGGTGGTGCGCTGGACGTTGGCATTCACCTTGGCAATGAGTTTGGGAGAGATAATCCAATCGATGTTGAGACCGATGCCGAACTGGTGGACTACGAAAGGCATCTCATCATACTTGATGTAGCTCTTGGTGTAGAGGTTGCTACCGAGATATGAACTGATCTGATCCATACCGATTGCTCCGGAGAGTACACC
Organism: bacterium; assembly: GCA_963643535.1. GTDB lineage: Bacteria > Bacteroidota > Bacteroidia > Bacteroidales > Marinilabiliaceae > W3P20-009. Next base: position 62,790 of record CAVILU010000001.1, read on the forward strand.
AGCGAGAACAGTAGAGAGCGCATCTCCACTCATGACCACGTTGCTCTCGGAGCTCTTGAGCTCGCCGTAGTCGGTGCTGCGGGAGTAGAAGGCCTCGCCATCGATAAGGAGCTTTGGAGAGGGCTTCCAACGGTAGCCAACCTCGAAGTTGTCGATGTGCATGATGTCGGCATCCTCATTACCAAGGAACTGGATATATCGGGGGTTGGAGCCATTGGCGCGGCTCCAGTTGAAGTTGGAGCTCGTGTTGGCGAGTGAAGCGGAACGGAAAGAGCGGCCGTAGACGAGGCGAATGAAGTTATTGTCGTTGATGAGGTAGTTGGCCGCAAGTTGCCATGAGAGGCTCCACTTGTCGGGGATGCTGGTCTTGTCGCCACGGATGGCTGCTATGAGGCGGAAGTTACCCGTCTTGAGGTCGAAACGGACGCTGGGAGCGACGTCCTTGAGCTCTGCGGAGTTCATACCCTTGGAATAGTAGCCCCAGTAACCAGACATCTCAATGGGGCCTTTGCCGTCGCCATAGTCAAAATAGGCAGGCTCACGATCCTTGAACTTGACGAACTGATAGCTTACGCCGGGGCGGATGCCGAGTGGGCCGACTTGGAAATCATAATCCACTTGCGCATTGAAATTATGCGTCTTGTCCATGCCGAAAGCGTGCGAACCAACCGCGAGGTCTATAGGGCCGCCAGAATAGTTGGCCGTAAGTGAGAGACCGTAAATCTTGGCATTGAGGTTGACATAGCCGTTCTTGGTCTCGCGGTAGCGGAGGGCGATATCCTCGTTGCCGACAGGCGTGGTGGCGTAGAACGCATATTGGTAACCGCCTTGGACGTCGAAACGGAGGTTTTCGGAAGGAGTGAGGGTTATGTAGCCGTTGACGCCGGTGTTGCGTCTTGCCACTTCGGGCTCCTTCCAGTTATCGTATACATTTGCGTCTACAGAGATTGACGAGAGGAAGGAGTATGAGCCATCCTGGTTTTGAGAACCCGTATGGAGGTTGCTTATTTGCTCAACGGAGAGGTCCGCGCCATTGGAGATGTCGACAAGCTGGCCAGAGGCGATAGCATTCTGGTACTCCTCGGCAGAGAGAGTCGACGAGGTGGAGAAGAGGCTATTGTCGTTGAGGACATAATAGCCGTCCTGCGGGATGAAGGGCAGGAGACCGTTTTGGCGATAGCGAATCTGATAGTTGCCTGAGAGGCCGAGGGCGAGCACTTTGTTGACGCTCTTGCGGAGGCCGAAATCGGCACTTGCAGTCCTGTTGCCAACCTGGAGATTGCCCTGGACGAGGCAATTGGCGGCATCGGGCTTCTGGGTGATGATGTTGACCACGCCATTTACCGCATTGGGGCCATAGAGAGCGGAAGTCGCACCGCGGACAACCTCAATTCGCTCGATGTCCTCGATGCTGACGGGCAGGGTCTCGAAGAACGGGATGCCCGTGGCATAGTTATGGGCGATGCGCCCGTCGACCATGACGAGGATATTGGCATTCTCGGTGTAGAGAATCATATTGTTGTCCGGGATGTTGGAGAGGCCGCGCATCTGGACGTCATACACGCCATTGGTCTTCTCGGAGACAATCATACCAGGGATTAGGCGGAAGGCCTCCTCGATGGTCGAGACTCCGTAGGTGCGCATCTCGTCGCGGGTGATGACGGTAGACGAGAGCGGGGATGTGAATGAATTCTCCTCCTCCTTGGATGCCGAGGAGACGTTCTTATTCATAATGAGGGCGAAAAGTTCGTCCACGGAGTTTACGCCAAGGGTCTCTACGGCCTCCATAAGTTGCTCAAGGGGGAGCTCGGAGAGCTGATCGGTGCTCATAGCGAGAATCTGCTCACGCGTCAGGCGTTCCTGAGCAAACAATCCCACCGAGAGGGAACAAATCAATATGGCCGTAACAAGCTTTTTCATAGAAGATTTATGGTTTTGGACGGAATATATTGGTCTAATAGATACAATGGTTTTTACGCACCAAGTGAGAAATTGTTATTTTTCAAGCCCTAAATTCGCACTCGGAATTGCGAACTTATACAAATACGGGGAGACGGGCAACACGGAACGCCGCATAATCCACCAATAGGCGAAAATCCGTGATGAACGGCAAAAAAATAACCTATTTACTCCAAAACGTGCAACAAAAGCAAAACCCATACGCCCCACGAGCGCACCGAGCAAAAAAGAGAATTAAATTCGCGTAGATAGACACCCATCAAAAAAGAAATCGAGTCCGATGACCTACGTAGACCTCCTACTGCCACTCCCCTTGCAAAGCCTCTACACATACGAGGTGCCGCAAAGCATGCAAAGCCTCGTGCGCCGCGGCTGCAGAGCCCTCGTGCAGTTTGGCAAGAAAAAATACTACGCAGGCATCATAATGGAGGTCCACGACCGCAAACCGAGCTACGAGACTAAAGCGCTCTGCGAGATTGTGGACACGGAACCCATAGTCGGCGAGGCGCAACTGATGCTATGGCAATGGATAGCAGACTACTACATCTGCACCATGGGCGAAGTCATGAAAGCCGCCATGCCACAAGGCCTCAAGCTCGAGAGTGAGAGCAAACTGATGTTTAACGCCAAGTTCGACCCCACGGAGCAGGCCGACGGCGGCTCACCAGAAATCCAACTCACACCCCGACAGGCCCAGGTGCTCGACTTCATACGCGAGAAAAAAGTTTGCACGATAAGCGACGTGGCCAACCACCTCGACGGAGTAAACCCAGTGAGCCACATACGCGCCCTGCTGGACTGCGAAGCGATATACATAAGCGAGGAGTTGCGCGACTCCTACAAACCCAAGCACGTAAAGACCTACAGCCTTAGCCGAGACTTCCGCAACGAGGACGAGATATTGGCCACGATAGAGACTCTCGAAAACCGAGCGCCACGCCAACTCGAAGCACTGATGGCATTCTTCCAAGCCGCTGGCGGAATGGGCAAAGCCACAGAGGGTGTCCGCATAAGGCAAGATGCCGACGAAAACATCAAGGGCTACACCGCCCAGATTGGCGAACTGGCCAAGAAAGGCATCATAGAGATTGAGACCATCGAAGTGTCGCGCCTCAAGTCCCACAACGAAGCCCCCGCACCACCAAACGAGCTGACGGAGATACAAGCCGAGGCCAAAGCCCAGCTCGAAGCCGAAATGGCGAAAGGCCTCCCAGTGCTGCTCTACGGAGTAACAGGCTCGGGCAAGACCGAGATATACATCCACTTGATAGACAAGGCTATCCGCGAGGGCAAGAACGTGCTTTACCTACTGCCCGAGATAGCCCTCACGACACAGATAACGGACCGCCTGCGCCGACATTTTGGAGACCAGATGGCCGTCTACCACAGCAAATTCTCAGATGCAGAGCGCGTCGAGGTTTGGAAGAAGCTCATCGGTCCCACGCCGCCACGCCTTATTTTGGGAGTCCGCTCATCTATATTGCTGCCGCTGTCGGATCTCGGCCTCATCATTGTGGATGAGGAGCACGAGAGCAGCTACAAGCAATATGACCCCGCACCTCGATATAACGCCCGCGACATGGCAGTAGTCCTTGCCGGGCAGAACAGGGCATCGGGATGCGGCATCATACTCGGCAGCGCGACACCAAGTCTCGAAAGTTGGACCAACGTCGGAGCCGGACGTTATGGCATTGTGAAGCTCACCAAACGCCATGCCGGGCTTGAGTTGCCAACCATCGAGGTCATAGACATGGCCGAGGCCCGGAAAAAGAAGGCCACGCACTCTATGTTCTCGCTCCGCCTGAAGGAGGTTGTAGAGAACGCCATAAATCGCAAGGAGCAAGTAATCCTCTTCCAGAACCGACGCGGATTTTCGCCCATCGTGGAGTGCAAGCAATGCGCACTGGTGCCCAAATGCATCAGTTGCGACGTGAGCCTGACGTACCACAAATCGTCCAATCTGCTCGTCTGCCACTACTGCGGATATTCCACGCCCATGCCTACCACGTGCCCGGCATGCGGCAATCCGACCCTCGCCCCTCAAGGCTTCGGCACGGAGAAAATCGAGGAGGCCTGCAAAGAGCTCTTCCCTGCGGCGCGAGTGGCCCGCATGGACCTCGACACGGCTCGCAGCCGCAAATCTTTCGAGGAGATAATAGCCGCCTTTGCCGCAAGGGAGTACGACATCCTCATCGGCACTCAGATGGTGGCCAAAGGACTGGACTTCGACGGAGTATCGACTGTTGGAATTATGAACGCAGACGCCCTCATCAATACGCCGGACTTCCGAGCCGACGAGCGAGCCTACCAACTAATGGCCCAGGTGAGTGGTCGCGCAGGACGCAAAGGCAGCCAAGGCCACGTATATATCCAAACCAGCAAACCGGCCCACCCCGTGGTGCAGAACGTCCGCGAAGGCGACTTCGAGGGTAACGCCAAGCACATAACGGAAGAGCGCATGGCATATCACTTCCCGCCCTTCTATCGACTTATGACGCTCACCGTCAAGCATCGAGACCAAATGACGGCATTCCACGGCGCTACCATATTAGCCCAAAGCCTCATGAAGAGGTTCGGCAATATCGTCAGCGGCCCCATAATGCCAGTCGTGGGCAGGATATCGAACTTCTTCATGCAGGAGATTACGATAAAAATGCCACGCTCAGCCTCACCAAGCCAAGTGAAAGCCCTCATGATGGAGGACGTGAATGCTCTCCTGGCCGAACAGCAGTTCAGGGCCACCGTGGTGAGGATTGACGTAGACCCCTACTAGTTCACAGTTCACAGTTAACAGTTAACAGTTAGAAGTTGGATGTTGCTGTCAAACTGTGTTTATTGACTATTGACTAAACCTATCTTAGGCACAGTATTGTTGACGATGGAGTTCTTCGGGGCAACTATATTTATTGACCAAACTTACATTAGGCACAGTATTGTTGACGATGGAGTTCTTCGGGGCAACTATATTTATTGACTAAATTTCTCGTAGACACACTTTTAGAGACATATCGACAGATGAAAATAATAGCAGACGACAAGATACCTTTTTTGCGCGGCGCACTTGAGCCCGTGGCAGAGGTTGTTTATAAAGAGGGCAAGAGCATAAGCCGAGCCGACGTCATGGACTGCGACGCCATAGTGACGCGCACCCGTACGCGCTGCGACTCAACTCTCCTCGAAGGAACCAAGGTGCGCGGAATATTCACCGCCACCATAGGATTTGACCATATCGACACGGCGTATTGCCAGCGGACGGGCATCTATTGGGAGAACGCACCGGCTTGCAACTCGCGCTCCGTGGAGCAATACATTGCCTCGGCCCTCAGCGTTCTGAAACTCAAATATGGGATGACGTTGCGCGGCAAGACTATCGCAGTCGTGGGAGTAGGCCATGTGGGCAGTCTCGTGGCTGCGCTATGCGAAAAACTTGGCATGCGCGTGCTGCGAGTAGACCCGCCAAGAGCAGCGGCCGAGGGAGCCGATGGTTTCACGAAATATGAGGACGCGCTGCCGCAAGCCGACATCGTGACATACCACACCCCACTGATTGCCAAGGGCGACCACCCCACCCTGCATATGCTTGGCAGCGACGCCCTTTCGCTCCTCAAACCCGGCGTTAAAATTATCAATTCGAGCCGAGGCCCGGTATGCGGCACTCGCTCCCTCGTAAGTGGACTGCGCAACGGACGCATTGGCCATGCCGTGATTGACGTATGGGAGAATGAGCCCGACATCAGCCGCGACCTGCTCTCGCTGGCAACCATCGCCACGCCACATATCGCAGGCTATAGCACCGACAGCAAATTGCGCGGCACGACAATGGCCGTATCGGCACTCTGCCGCCACTTTGGAATCGAGACGCCATGGACGGCCCCCGCTCTCCCCGAGCCGCCATCACCAGTCTTCGACCCCGCCGGGTGTGCGGACGAAGAGGAGGCCGCCGCACGTATGTTCCTGCATATCTACGACATCGAGGCCGACTGCCAAGCTTTGCGGGAACACACAGAGGCTTTCGAGAAATTGCGCGGAGACTATCACCTCCGCCGCGAGATCGGCTCGTTCCGTCTGGCCGAAGGGGCGCGCTATGCCGACTTCCTGCGCCAGTTTGGCATTAAGTAGACCAGGCGCATATATTTTATTTCTCATGGCAACGGTATCGACTCCCGTCGCGGGCATAGTACTCTCGACGGTTCGCTATGGCGACAATGGAGTGGTGGCAAACGTGCTGACACGCGATGAGGGGCGACGTGCCTATATGGCTGCGGCATCGGGCGGCAAGAGTGGCAAGGGTGGACGTATGGCAATGCTGATGCCGTTGTCGCTCATCGACTTTGTGGCCTCGGGAGTCAAGCGCACAGCCATGCCCCGGATGAGCCAGACGCGGTTCCGCCGGCCTTTCGGGAAGATACCTTTTGACCCCACTCGGCGAGCCGTGGCGATGTTCTTGGCGGAACTGCTGCTGAGGTCGGTACCGGAGGACGTGCCGGACCCACTGCTCTTCGATTTTGTGGACGCCAGCATCTCTATCCTCGACGATGATATTGACGGGGCTTATAATTTCCACCTTTGGTTTATGATGCACCTCGCCGACCACTTGGGCATAGGCCCCGAGCGCAACACCATTGGCAGCCGGATTTTCGACATGGAGGCGGGGCTTTGGGCCGAGCGACTGCCACCCCACCCCTTCACGGTCTGCGGGCGCGAAGCCGAGATTTGGGAAGCCCTCGGCAAAACAGAGGTGACAGAGCTCGCAGAAATAACCATGACAAGGGCGGAACGTCAAAGGATGATAGACCTCATGGGGCAATATTACAAAATACACATACCCGGCTTCGGACAGCTGAAGTCGCAGACGATACTCTCAATGCTCAACTGACAACAGAGCGCACTACCAAAGCAAAAGACTCGCCATCGAGAGGCATAAAAATAGATGGCTGATTAATCCAAAAGGCGATTTTATTTCAAACTCTTGCAAAAATCAGATAAAAAATTTACTTTTATCACGTTGGCAAGAGACCCCTCTAATTATGGAACAAGACTACGACCCGAGCATCGACCAAAGCGCCGAGGAGATTTTTGAAGCTATGGCCACACGCGTGTCGGCCGAAGACCTGGCGCGGATAAAAAAAGCGTACTGGGTGGCCCGCGAAGCGCATAAAGACCAGAAGCGCAAAAGTGGCGAGCCATACATCATACACCCCATTGCGGTGGCCCGCATAGCCGGGCTCGAACTGCGGCTGGGCGCAAACCCGGTCATAGCCGCCTTCCTCCACGACGTCGTGGAGGACACGCCTTATACGGTAGACGAGGTCGAGAAGAATTTCGGGGCTGACGTAGCCTTCCTGGTCCGAGTGGTGACCAAGCAGAAAAAGGACCACTACGAGATGAGCAAGCAGCTCGACAACTTCAAGCAGATCCTCGACTCGGTGCGATACGACATACGCGCCATCCTGGTGAAGCTCGCCGACCGACTGCACAACATGCGCACCCTCGACAGCATGAGGCCCGACAAGCAGATGAAGATAGCCGGCGAGACCGACTACTTCTACGCCCCCCTTGCCAACCGACTGGGCCTCTACACCATCAAGACCGAGCTCGAGAACCTCAGTTTCCGCTACCGATGCCCGCATGAGTATGCCAACATGGAAGACATGCTCAAGCAGGACCAGACAATCAACCGCAGCGCCCTCGAAGCCTTCGTTGGCAAAATACGCGAAGTGCTGGACGCAAATGGCATAAGCGCGCGAATTGAGATTGAGTACCGAATGCCATACAGCATTTGGCGCAAGATGCAGAAAAACAAGCGCGACTTCTGGCACACAGAGCACCGCCACTTCATCTCCATAATCTTCCCCGACAAGCAAAACCGCACGGAGAAGAATATGTGCCTCTTGATATACTCCCTCCTGACCGACAGATTTCGCGAAAAGCAGGGCGGCATAGCCAACTACGTGGACAACCCCAAGGGCAACGGCTACCGGTGTTTCCACGTCAAGCTGCTCACCGACCTCGGACAGTGGGAAGAGGTGCACATCAGCAGCGAGCAGATGGTAAAGGACTCGCGAATGGGATGCATGGCCACCCGATCGGAGGAGAACATCAACCAGTGGTTGGAGAAGTTCCGCACGGTGCTCAAGGACTTGGCGCAGCAGAGTCAGACGGAGGATTTCATAGAGAACGTGGCCACATCGTTCTACAACGACGACATCATGGTCTTCACGCCTCACGGCCGCGCCATAATACTCCCCAAGAAAGCCACAGCCCTCGACTTCGCCTTCGAGGTTCACAGCAAGATAGGCAGCCATGCGAAATACGCACGCATCAACGGCAAACTCTGCAGCGTAAAGACGGAACTCAGCCGTGGCGACTGCGTCGAGATTGGCACCGACGACAACATTGAGCCTCAGCCAGATTGGCAAGACCACGTACTGACATACAAGGCCAAGCGTTTCCTGCGCAACTACCTCATAACGAAACCCAAGACGGAGTACTGCCGATGCAAGGAGTGCCACCCAATCCCGGGCGACGAGGTGATAGGCTTCAAGGAGCAGAATGGCGACGTGACGCTCCACAAGCGCAACTGCCCCATCGTGATCCGCCTTGCCACGCAGTTTGGCGACTCCATAGTATCCGTAGACTTCAAGGAGGAGAGCGACAAGCTATACCCCGCGCAGGTGCACATCAAGGCCATCGACCGTTACCACCTCCTTTCGGATCTCATCGACTGCATAACTAATAAACTCGGCCTATCGATAGACAGCCTACACACAGTTACGGAAGACAACATAGTAGATTGCTCCATCCGCTTCTACATCCACTCCTTCAACGAGTTGCTCTACATCTCGACCCACCTCTACAAGATTGATGGCGTAGAGGAGGTGCAGAAAGAGGATACTTGGTAGAGGATAATACAAAAAAAATGACTCGCCCGAAGTAGCAGTAAAACAGCTTCTTCGGGCGAGTTCTATTATTGTAAGGTGCTCCCGGCTTATAGCGCCGTAAGTATCTGGTCAATCTTGGGTGTCAGGACAATCTCGGTGCGGCGGTTCTTGCAACGGCCGTCGGCAGTAGAGTTGTCGGCCACGGGATTGGTGTCGGCACGTCCAATGGCTTGCACACGGTTCTCGGGGACTCCACCGGCCACGAGGATACGGAGCACGGAAGTAGCTCGTTTTGCGCTCAAATCCCAGTTATCCTCGATTACTTGACCGCGGAGAGGTACGTTGTCCGTATGGCCCTCTACGGCAATATCCACATCGGTGGTGACATCCTTGAGGACAGCGGCAATCTTGCGGATAGCGGCCACGCCCTTGTTGTTCACGTCATACTGTCCGGACTCAAAAAGGAGTTTCTCCTCGAGAGAGACGTAGACCTTGCCATCCTTGTGCTCGACGTTGAGCTCGTCGGACGAGAAGTCCACGAGTGCCTTGGCAATAGTGTTCTTGAGGTTTGCCATGGCCTCGTCCTTGGCTTTCAGCTGCGATTCGAGATCCTGGAGTCGCTTGGCTTGGCGCTCAATCTCGGCTTGGCTGGCTTCGAGTTCGCGCTGCTGACTGGCAATCTGCTGGGTCTTGTCGGCAAGGTCGGCCTTGCTCTGCTCAAGTTGCTGCTCGCTTTCGGAGAGCGACCTGTTGGCCTCGGCGAGGGCTGCCTTCTGCTGTTCGAGGCTGCGGGTGGAGCTTATCAGCTTGTCGGTATTGGTGGCCAGCTCGTCCTGCATCTGCGAGAGATGATTCATGAGAGAGCGATACTCGGGCACGTCGCCCATCTTGGCGGCGAGGGCTGCGAGGTCGTTTTGGAGGACATCCAGGCGGTTGGAGAGCGTACGGTTGCGGACGCCTGCGAGGGCCGTATCCTGCGCCAGGGCCTGGTTCTCCTTGCGGAGGTCGGCGAGATCTGAGTTGAGCTCGGCGAGTTGAGTGCGAAGTTGACCGATAGTCACGTCGCGATCCTCAACTTTGCGCTGGTTCTCGGCCGTAGCCTTTTGGCACTGCTGGAATTTGCTTGTCGGGACGCATGCCGACATGAGCAGCAGAGAGCCAATGGCGGACAATAAAAATCTCTTGCTCATAAGTCGTTAGGCCTTAGGGATGTTGCGGAGAACGGCACGTAGGAGATCCCAGAACTTTTGGACAGTCTCGATATTGACGCTCTCGGCGGGCGAATGCGGGTGGAGAATCGTGGGGCCGAAAGAAACCATATCCCAGTTGGGATAAGAATCGGCAAGGATGCCGCACTCAAGGCCTGCATGGACGGCATAGACATCGGGGTCGGAGCCGAAGAGACCATTATAAGTATTCTTGACAATGCCAAGAATTTCTGAGTGCACATCGGGCTGCCAACCAGGATATTCGCCAGAAGTCTCGACATGGGCATCAGCCATACGGAAGACGCTATCGAGCGACGACACGACATCGTCCCGCTCACTCTCGACGGAGCTGCGGACAAGGAAATTAACAGTGATGGTATCGCCCTCGGTCTTTACAATTGCCATATTGGACGACGTCTGCACCATTCCTGGCATATCGGGGTTCATCTTGACCACACCATTTTGCGCAGCCTGGAGGGCATTGATGAGGTCGTCGGCCGACATCTCGTCAATGACAGTCTTGGGGAGCTCGACCTTCTCTGCCGTAAAAGTAAGATTAGGCTCGGTGGAAGCGAACTCAGAGCGATACATATCCTCGAACTCGTCAACAGCCTCTACGAAGTCGTCAAAATCCTCCTCGTCAATGGTGACAGTGGCCACAGCCGAGCGAGGAATGGCATTGCGCATGTTGCCACCATTGAAGTCCACCAGCATACTCTCGTAGTTGGCAGCGGCAAACTTGAGGAAACGGGCCATAAGCTTATTGGCATTGGCACGCCCGAGATTGATATCCATACCCGAGTGACCGCCATGAAGGCCATCAATCTTGAGGCGTACGGCAACATCGGTATCGGCAGCCTCGACATGAGTTACGTGGAAAGTGACATTGACATCGACACCAGACGCGCCACCAATGCAAAGACCGCCCCAAGACTCAGTGTCGAGATTGAGAAGCGTAAGGCCATTGAGCACACCGGGTTCGAGAGCCGAAGCGCCACCCATGCAAGTCTCCTCCTCACGGGTAACGAGAATCTCCAGCGGACCATGCTCCACACTATTATCGGCGAGTACAGCGAGAGCGGCGGCGACACCTATGCCATCGTCGGCGCCGAGAGTCGTACCCGTGGCCATTACCGTGCCATCGACAATGCGCGTCTTGATAGGGTCCTTTACGAAATCGTGAGCCACGTCATCGTTCTTCTGAGGAACCATATCGACGTGTCCCTGAAGGATAACGGGCTTGCGATCCTCATAGCCCGGGGTAGCCTTGGCACGAATGATGACATTGCCACCATTGCGGATTACCTCATGACCGAGGGATTTGCCTACGCTGGCGACATAGTCGAGGGCGGCAGCCTCGTGGCCACTGGGGCGAGGGATGAGAGTGAGCTGACGGAACTGCCTCCAGAGCTCACTCGGCTCAAGAGACAAGAGATTATCGTTGAGTTCCATAATATTCTGATGTTAATATCAAGAGGTTGCGGACAACCTTATTTCGATTTTGCAGGAGTTGACGAAGGAATGGCTACCACGGATACGAGAGCACCTGTGGCGGAGTCGAGCACGATGGTGTGCGTCTGAAGCATCGCGGCGTGGAGGGCCGCAATCTGTCCATTCTGCGAGCAGCGCACTTGACTCTGGCAGAGGAGGATATTGCGGTCGAGAACCTTGACGGAGAGGAGGCCGGGGACGCAGTAGCGGAGGCCAGTGAGGGGAGCGGAGACACGCTGCTTAGAGCCATCGGGGAAGGCATTGAGCTTGGAAGCGTCGGAGAACTCCATATCGACATATACGGGTTTGCCCGTAAGGTCGAGAGCATCCACGAAACCAGCGGTCTGAGAAAAGCGCACGGGGATTACGCTGTTTGCGCCATTGTAGTCGGGAGTGACGTCGACGTACTTGACAACAGTAATGGTATCGCGGCGGCCGGCAAAAAGCTCCACATACCTGCGCTCAAGATTATCAATCTGACTGAGCGCCAACTTATAAGAGCCCGCATCGGGAAGCGACGCAGCCTCCTTGTCTCCCGAAATAAGGCTAATGCGGGCAGAGCGGAGCGCATAGATCGTCTGAGCCACATCCTCGGCCTGCGCAGCCTTGGAAGTACGCGAGAGAGCCGACTGCGAAAGGGGCACATCCGCAAAGTTGGCGAACGAGATGACGGGCTGAGCATCCGAGACGGGAGCCTCGGGGAGGGCTGCCGCGCCATTTACAGCAAGCAGGACACCATCCTCGGCGAGAGCCAAAGAGGGCAATTGAGCGGCATCTGCAGCCGACACCTTGAAACGCTTAGAATAGTCGGCCACGCCAACGGTCTCGATATCGGCCGAGACAAGCGACCACTTAGCCTGGTTCTGAGTGACGACATCGGTAAGGTTGAGGTAGCGCGTAGAGTACTGATAGTAAGGGCCTACGGACTCTACAATCACCTGTGCCGTAAGCTTGATTCGGAGAACTGTCTGCGGGAGGGCATAGACAATGCCGCCATTGAGGGCATCGGCATCCTGGGCCACAGGCGTCACGGAGACCGAGGGACCGTCTTTTGCCATGGCAGGGCAAACAGCGAGGGCGAGAGCCGCAAAGGAGACCGGCAACGCCTTGAGAATATTCATTTTCATTGGCTTGATGTATTCAGCGAAAGGGTTTATGCAATACAAATATAGCTCATCGGAGGGAAATGGCAAAGTGGGACAGGCTCAGGCCATGGCATCGAGTTTTGCCTGGAGTGCCTTCATCTCGTCGCGGAGTTGCGCCGCCTCGATGAAATTCATATCCTTGGCAGCTTTTTTCATGGCCTTCTTGGTTTTCTCCACGGCCTTTTTGAGGTCGTCTTTTGTCATTTCGGCGGGCTTCTTTTTGCTCACTTTCTCGT
>CAVILU010000001.1:75770-84109 GCA_963643535.1 bacterium
TCGGCCGCCATTACTGGTGCGGCATCGGCTGCCGGGGAGGTTATCAGCGAGCTGCGGGTGATGGCTTTATTGAGGCCTCGAGGGGTGATATGGTGCTCGGCGTTATAGGCCATTTGCTTGGCACGGCGTGCGTTGGTGGCGTCGATGGTGGCCTGCATGGAGGGCGTAATCTTATCGGCATACATTATGGCCAGGCCGTTGAGATTTCGCGCCGCACGGCCCACTGTCTGAGTCAGGGAACGCTCCGTGCGGAGGAAACCCTCCTTGTCGGCATCGAGGATTGCGACGAGCGAGACCTCGGGCATATCGAGACCCTCGCGGAGCATATTGACGCCAATGAGGACATCAAAGACGCCTTCGCGAAGTTTGCGCATAATCTCGACACGCTCAAGGGTATCCACATCGGAGTGGATATATGCGCACTTGACACCGAGGCGAGCCATATACTCACTAAGCTCCTCGGCCATGCGTTTGGTAAGGGTAGTTACGAGAGTGCGCTCACCAAGTTGGATGCGTTTGTGCACCTCTTCCATGAGGTCGTCCACCTGATTGAGGCTCTGGCGGACTTCAATTACCGGGTCGAGGAGGCCCGTAGGGCGCACAACCTGCTCTACCACCACGCCTCCGGCTTGCTGGAGCTCGTAGTCCGCGGGAGTAGCCGAGACGTAGACAATCTGGTTTGTCATCTGCTCAAACTCCTCGAACTTCAGAGGGCGATTGTCGCGCGCGGCGCGGAGTCGGAAACCGAAATCGACAAGGCTCTCCTTGCGCTTGCGGTCGCCGCCATACATGGCGTGGATCTGTGGGATGGTCACGTGACTCTCGTCTATAACGAGCAAAAAGTCCTTTGGGAAATAGTCGAGCAGGCAATACGGGCGTTCGTCCTCTTTGCGGCCATCAAAATAACGGGAGTAGTTCTCGATGCCGGGGCAGTAGCCGAGCTCCTTGATCATCTCGATGTCGTATGTCACACGCTGTTCGAGACGGTTAGCCTCCACCTCCTTGTCGTTGCGACGGAATTCGGCAGCCTCGCGAACAAGGTCGTTTTGGATATGGCGGAGCGCATCGTCCACCTTATCCTTGGGCGTGATAAAAAGGTTTGCGGGGAAGATTGTGACCTCATCAACTTCCGAGAGGGTGTCGGCGGAGATGGGATCGATGGTCTCGATGCTCTCAATCTCATCGCCGAAGAAAACGAAGCGATAGGCAAAATCCTCGTATGCCACATAGACATCTATCGTGTCGCCCTTGACGCGGAAATTACCACGGTCGAAGGCCACTTCGTTGCGCGAATACTGCGAATCTTGGAGTTGGCGCATAAAGGCGGTGGAAGAGATCTCCTGCCCTACCTTGACAGTGACAACCCCGCCATAGAAATCCTCAGGGTTGCCCAAACCGTAGAGGCACGAGACGGAGGAGACCACAACGATGTCGCGCCTACCGCTCATGAGTGCCATCGTAGAGCTCAGTCGGAGTTTATCAAGCTCCTGGTTTACCGCGAGGTCCTTCTCGATATATGTATCCGTGGAGGCTATGTAGGCCTCGGGCTGATAGTAATCGTAGTAAGAGACGAAATACTCCACGGCGTTCTCGGGGAAGAAGGCCTTGAACTCCTCGTAGAGCTGGGCGGCGAGAGTCTTATTATGGCTGAGGACAAGGGTCGGGCGTTGGGTCTGCGCTATGACGTTGGCAATGGTGAACGTCTTTCCCGAGCCTGTCACACCCAGCAGCACTTGCGCCTTTTCGCCAGAGTCGACACCCTCCACGAGCTGCCGAATTGCCTCGGGTTGGTCGCCCGTGGGTTTGTATGGTGAAACAAGTTTGAAGTCAGCCACAGTTTAATAAAAAAATAAGAAGGAGTTAGAGCAAACAAACGCAGGCCGAGGGACAATATTGCCCCAGGGCCTGCTATGTATATCTTTATTGGTCAAGCCTCACAGGCTCGGGAATGTCAGAACTAACGACGCCTTACGCGCTTAGCGTTACGCTCGTAAATCTTACGTGTCTTGAGGTAAGCCTTGCGGGAGTACTTAGATGAGCTCGTGAACTTGGAGACGTTGTAGAATCTGTATTGGACGCCGAAAGTGACGTTCCACAGGGCATCGAACTTGCCTTCAGACTGAATCCAAGTGCCATTGCCATTGGGGTAGCCGTCGTGAGCATCGAAGAGATCCGTGAAGAGGAGGTTGCCCTGCGCCTCGCAAGTAATCCAGAGTTTGGAAGAGACAGCGTAGCGGACACCTACGAGACCGAGGACATCGGCCGTGCCTTGCATACCGCCATCATTATAGAGCCATTTGTTAGCCAGATCTTCCCATCCCCCGGCCTCGGCCCGACTGAGATACTCATCGACGTCGATCGCGTCGGTCGGGTTCTTTTTACAGCTGAAGAGCATACCGCCAGCACCTACACCAAAATAAGGATTCCAAGAACGTGAATCGTCATAGCCCTGAAGCAGGTCGAGGAAATGGACCTTAGCCACGAGGTTGAGATCCGTAAAGAAAGTCTTGAATTCGATACCCCACTTCTGCGAGCCATGAGCCTGGCCAGCTTCAATCATTGCACGGAGAGAGAACCAGCTGAGAATGGTTTTCTCGACATAAGCGCCAGCAGTCCATCGGAAACGCCCAGAATCAACAAGGTCGCCGAAGTACATCACGCCACCCGCACGTGCGCCAATGGAGAGTCCAAGCAATTGCTTGGGCAGACGTCCGCGCGGATTGTTATATTGAGCCTTAGCCACAGAGCATGTAACAAGCAGCAATAGCAGCGTAAGGATAAAAGAGGTTTTGCGTAGCATCTTTAGATATATCTGAAAGTACCCTTATTTTCAGGCATAACGTAGGCAAAAGTGGCAAAAATCATTCAAAAAAGAAAGTAAAGGCCCAACAAATTTACCCATCCCAAAATCACAAGTTGTTATATCAATATATTTCAACGTTTTAGCATATTCCATAAAACATCTTAAAGATTAGTGATGGAGAGAAACGGATGGAGGTAAAATCGTAACTTAGCGCATCGAAATCAAACACCCCAAAACATAACACCATAAATGGAACGCTTCGAGAGTGTAGACCTCAAGCCATATAACACATTCGGCATCGCAGTCAAGGCCGACGAAGTTTACGACTGCTACGACGAGGAGGAAGTACACGAGGCAATGAAACGCACTGCAGGCAAGCAGCGCTACATCCTCGGCGGAGGCAGCAACACGTTGTTCCGCGGAGACTTTCGCGGGGCCATAATTCGCCCGCTCATTGGTGAGGTCAACATCCGCCTTGTGGACGACAACTACACTTACATCTGCGTAGGCGCCGGCGTGGTATGGGACGACCTTGTCCGCTGGACCATCGAGAACGGATATTACGGACTCGAGAACCTCAGCGGCATCCCCGGACACGTGGGAGCGAGCCCAGTCCAGAATATTGGAGCCTACGGCGTAGAGGCCAAGGACACCATTTTTAGCGTCGAAGGCGTATGGGCCGACAAGCCCGGCATGTTCGACCTCGGAGCCAAAGAGTGCAATTTTGGCTACCGCGACAGCATCTTCAAGCATGAGATGAAAGGCAAAGGCGTGATAACCCACGTCACTTTCCGCCTCAGCAACAAACCCGACTTCAAACTCGACTATGGCGCAATCCGCCAACAGATGGAGGCCGACGGCAGTGAGCTCACGGCCTCCAACATCCGCCGCGCCATACTCGAAATCCGCAACAGCAAATTGCCCGACCCAAAGGTACAAGGCAATGCCGGCAGCTTCTTCAAGAACCCCGAAGTGGACTCTACATTGGCCGACGCCATAAAGGCGGAGTACCCCAACATGCCGAGTTTCGCTCAGCCCTCTGGTCTTGTAAAGATCCCCGCAGGCTGGCTCATTGAGCAGAGCGGGATGAAAGGCGTTAGCCTAGGCAATGCGGCCGTCCATGACAAGCAGGCCCTCGTGATTGTGAACAAGGGCGGCGCTACTGGCGATGACATTATCGCGATGTGCGAAGCCGTGCGCACCAAAGTCCGCGAGAAGTTCGGTATCGAGCTCACTCCTGAAGTCAACTTCGTTTAGAGGATTCGTATTCCTTAGCGCACAGCAGATAAAAAATTAGAGGCTGCCACAACTCTTTGGGTTGCGGCAGCCTCCTTTTTTCTTACCGTGCCTCAAATTTTACTTGTCCACAGGTTTCACTTATTTCGGCAAGGCGGGACTGGCGCCCCACCCTATTACTCTTTCTCAAACTGACGTTTGAACCAAAGCTTTTTGAGGGCATCGAGAGCTCGGATGCGGGTTTGGAGAGCAGTGGTATCGGCATCGGGGGAGTAAAATTCGTGGGACACGTTGATGCCGAAAGTGCCGCCAGGGATTGAGTCGGCGAGGAGATTTTGGCCTACGGCGAGATATTGCGCACCGGGCAGAGTTAGGTTAGCGAGCGTCGGGATGATATCCTCGTGGGAGCCGTAGCGGGTCTGCGCCAGAGAGCGCCACTCTGCCGGGGCTTCGGGTACGTAGAGGTAGAAAGGCACTGAGTATTTCCACATTTCATCCTCGCCCTCGGGGTATGGGAGAACGAGTCGCGTGTTGTGGTCGCCCGTGATGGCCACAATGGTATGGCGGCCGGCGGGGGAGGCCTTGAGGGCTGTCAGGAAATCGCCCAAGGCTCGGCTGGTGTATTGATAGCCACGGAGATATTCATAGATGACTGTTTTATCGTCTATCGCGAAGGCCGAGGGATCCGAAGGCACTGCGATATCGGGAAGTACATAATCGGCAGGGAACTCGAAGGGCGTATGGTTTGTGGACGTTAGAGCCATGAAGAAACGCGGTTTGCCATCCGTCTTCGGCTCGTTTATCTTCGAGAGGAGGTAGTCCAACATGGCGTGGTCATAGACTCCCCATGTATGGTTGACCTCGGCATCGGGCCTCTCACTCAAAATCTCAAATTTGCCCGTGACATCATCAAAGCCCTGATGAGGCAACACCTCGAAAAGGTTGCGCCACGAGATCTCTATGCCAGAGACGAAATGAGTAGAGTAGCCGGCATTTTGCCAGACTCGGGCAGAAGAATATGGCAACTCGCAATTGCGATAGCGCGTAGTGAAGAGGCGGGGATAGGGGCACGAAGTGGTGAAAGCCTCCACGGCATCTATTGTCCCGTTAGTGGCCGAAAGGAAATTGAGCCACACGGGATCGGCCTCAAGGTGCTGACGCATTGAGCAAAGGAGGTCGATGCCATACCGCGAATCATAGTCCAGGAGTTTATGTCCCCAGCTTTCGCAGACGAGCAAGACGACATCGTAGCCCTCGCGGAGAGGTGCGGCTGAAGTTCGCCCGACTATTGCGCTATCGGCCGAGAGCGCATCATTGTCCGCCACACCAAGCCATGCGGCTGCGGCCTCATGCTCGGAGCTGAAACCATCGGCCTTAAGGATGGATTCGTCGTCGCCCATCTTAAATTGCTTCTTCTTCTCGCTCCAGGCCTTTTTAAGCATAAAGACACCATTGGGCACGCAGTCGTTCATAATCTGCGAAGTTGAAACGTAAGTATCCTCGGCACGAAGAGTGAAAGTCCCGAGAGAGCCACGCATGGCAACTGCGGAAACAAGAACGACCACGAGGGCTGCAACCCAAGCACGCACACACGCGCCCAAACCGTCAACCCGCCTATGCAGCCATCGGCCAACGAACCACACAGCAGCGGAGACAACAGCCACGCCGAGCAAAATAGGCACCACGGGCGTCTCGTTTATGATGCCCTTGGCAAGCACAGCGGGGTCCTCGTCGAAGAAATCGAAGACGACAATATCGAAATGACGACTGAAATTATTGTAGTAATGAACATCGCACAAGCCCAGTAGCGCAGCCACTGCAGCAATGACGGCAGTATACACACGGCCGAAACGCTCAGCACCTGCCGCAAAACGCGACGGGGAGACGCAAACAAATATTGCCGCGATGAGCACAGGGAGTGCGGCATAGGCACCTATCTGGGCATCGTAGCGAAAAGCGTTGAGCAAGAAAAGGGGAATGCTGCCGGCATTATCGGCAAAGACATCGAGCGAGGCGAACTTGACAACGAAGACAATGCGAGCGAACGCGAACCCCAAGATGACCATAAGGATGGTCACGAGCACACGCAAAAGAGCCGCGCTGCGAAGGGACTCCGACTGAGACAAAGAATTGCGCAAAATGAAAGTTTAAGGGAACAGAAAAAGCCGCTCCACGGCACTAAAGATAGTGATGCGGAGCGACTGTAATTGGTTATCGGGGATTAATGCGCACAGGCATCAATACTCATCCTCGTTGAAGAAGAAATCTTCGTTGCTGGGATAGTCGGGCCAGATGTCCTCAATGCTTTCGTAAACTTCGCCATCTTCCTCGATCTCCTGGAGGTTCTCAATGACCTCGAGAGGAGCGCCGGAACGCTGTGCATAGTCAATGAGCTCGTCCTTGGTGGCTGGCCATGGGGCATCCTCAAGCTTTGAGGCTAATTCGAGAGTCCAATACATAGCATTAGTTTTTTAGATATCGTTAACAAGCCGCGAATGTATAAAATATTCGATTGCTTGGAACAATTGATTTGAAATTTTCTTTGTGTGTATGAGAATAGTAACACCTAATCCTCAATATCGTCGAACTCATACCCGACGTAGACCTCCTCTTGCGCCTGCAGGTCGGCAGGGATGTCGAGGCGGAGGAAGATGTCGTCTTTCGACTTCGGGCGATAATCATCGAGCCAACGGAAGCCAACAAGCAACTTATCCTTCTCGCCGGCGAGGAGAGGCGGATTCATATTTCCCTTGGGCGAGACTCGCATCATGATGGTGTTTATCTTGCGATCCTTGAGCCAGATACTCATATTTGAGCTCTCGGCACGGTTGATGCCAATGAGGTTGGGGCCGTCTTTGGGGTAGTAGATTGTCTGTCCGTTTCCGTCCACATCAATCAGGTAGAGGTCGTTGTTGCGGATATAGCCTGTTATCAGTTTCCCCTTCACCTGGTCGTAGCCCACGGAGTCGGCCTCTTGCGAGATAACGAACGCACCGTCTATGAGCTCACTCTTATAGAGAGCTTGATTGCGGGTGTAGAGCTTGATGACGTTGGCTGTCATTTGGCTGCCTTGCGACCAGACCACAGGAAGCTCGAAAAGCGTGGCAACGGAGTCCCGGAAATCGAAAATCAGTGAATCACAACGAGCCTGGAGGTCGGTGCGGAAAGCCTTGACGTGGTGGAATGCCTTGACTATTCGGCTCGTATCGCCAAGCGGCACGACACGGAAAGTATCAGCGTGGAGGAAAAGGGTGTCGGAATTGTAGGTCTGCGTCAGCATAGCCTTCTTGGTGGCGAGAGCCTCACCCGAGAGCTCGTTGTAGAAACCGTAGTCGCCATGCATCGAGACGTTGTTCGTGGAGTCCGTCAGCACCATATTCGTCCAGGCAGTGCCGAGACCCTTACGCCGCTCGTAGAGGAGAGTCTTACCTGTAAGCGTCGCATGGTTGCGAACGGAGTAGAGACGATTATTCTTCTGGAGCTTGGCAACGTCCGCCCTAGTGTCGTACCATCCGTTGTCGCTGTCGATAATCATCGAGTCGGAAGTCGTGATAGTAGTGGGGCTAAGGATAGTAACGACCTCTGTATGAGTATTGAAAGCCGCAGTATCCGACACGAGATCGTATTTGGGCGAATGACCTACGACGTTTTGCTTGAAGTAGACATCATTGGTCATCGGGTAATAGATGCCGCGGACCGAGGTAAGCGTATTCTCACGGTTTACGACCTTGCCACCGTCGAAGAAATAGGCCTCATCCTTGAGACGGTCATAGTCGAGGTGCTCGGTGTAGAGCCACGTCTCGCCCTTGTTGGCGCGGACGTTCTCGCGGACCTTGGCAATGTTTTGATTTCCGAGGTAGGTGAGACGGTTACCGTAGAGGTGGACGGAGTCGTTTTGGACTACGTGGATGCTGCCGTAGCATACGACGACGTTGGAGTCGTTGTACATATAGGCACTGTCGCAGTAGAGAATGGTATTGCCGTGCGAGAGACGGACATTGCCATTGAGCGACTGCGTGTTCTTGCCAATCTTGTCGTCATGGCGGAGGACATCAGCCTTGTCGATATGCACCCTGATAGTCTGCTGCGCACGGGCGGAGCAGGGCACAAGGAGCATGAGAAGGCAGACGAGGCGGAAGAGAAAACGAGGCATACTACGCGTTAGTCTGTCCAACCCGGGTACTCGAACTCGCAACCTTGCCAATCGGGCGTAATGACGACGTAGAGCTCCTTCTGCTTGTTCTTGATCCACTCATCGAGGACCTCCTTACGCTTCTCGCCCTCGAACATGCTCTTGAGC
>CAVILU010000001.1:84119-88276 GCA_963643535.1 bacterium
CTCTTGAGCATATCGTAGTCGTCATTAATGTTAGCCTTATGGGGCGCATATTTCTTACGGAGGCGCACGAGGCGTATCGTCTCACGGCCTTTTTTCTCATCGACCATAGCGAAAGGCTTGGAGAACTCGCCCTCTTTGAGGTTCTGCAGAGCCTTGGCAATCTCGGCTGGAATCTGGCTAAGTTGGAACTTAAGGGTGCCATCCTCGGGATTGACCATTAGGCCACCGTTCGAGCGGGAGTCCTTGTCCATGGAGAAATTCATGGCGGCCTCCTCGAAAGTAATCTTGCCCTCGTCAATCCATTTTGTTACGGAATCCAAAAAGGCTACGCCCTTCTCTCGGCTCTTGGCGGACACCTTGGGCTTGAGGAGGATGTGGCGGCAGTTGATGCGATCGCCCTTGCGGTCGATGAACTGAATGATGTGGTAGCCGAACTCGGTCTGCACAATCTTGGACACCTTGCCCTTCTCATGCATATTGAAAGCCACGGCGGAGAATTCGGGCACGAAACCGGCCTTAGAATACCAACCGAGGTCGCCACCGCGCGAAGCCGAGCCGGGGTCCTCGGAATAGAGGACTGCGAGAGTAGCGAAGTCACGACCCTCAGACACCTGCTTTTGGAAATCGCGGAGACGGTTCTTGATGCGGTCTACCTCGGCTTGCTCTATCTCGGGATAGACAACGATCTGCTGGATCTCGTACTCTGCGGGCACGAATGGGATGCTGTCCTCGCCGAGGCGGGAATAGTATTTGCGGATGTCGGCCGGGGTAACCTTGACGTTCTGCGTTATGTTGGACTGCATCTTCTGGGTGATCATCTGGGTGCGGACGCTCTCCATTTGGTCACGGCGGAGCTGCTGTATAGGCTTCTTGAAATACTCTTCGAGCTTATCCTGGCCGCCGACCTGCTGAGTGAAGTAGTTGAGGCGGGCGTCCACCTGTTGCATGACCTCATTGTCCTTGACCTCAACACTATCAATCTTGGCCTGGTTGATCATGAGTTTTTGGATGAGCTGCTGCTCGAGGATGTGGCACTTCATGTCGCCATTGAAGTTCACGCCCTCAATCATAGCCTGGCTATACTGATACTCGATGTCGGAGTTGAGGATGGCATCGTCACCGACAGAGGCTACCACCTCGTCGATAAGTCGGGTTTTGCTTTGCGCCAAGGCGGCCTGCGAGGCCAGGGCGGCGAAAAGTGATATGAGAATCGCGTGCTTAGTCATTGGATTCATAGAACTTGATTCGACCATCCTTGAGGGCCTGGTCATAGAGTTCGCTGTTGGTTGTTGATAAGAATTCGAGCTTGCGCTGGCTTACGAGAATGTTTGTAATGTCGCCCTTCACGAAGTCCATCGGGGCCTGGCCACCGGCGGATATAGCCTCCGTGATTTTGAGGATATAGGCATTGCCCTCGTTATCGACCCTCACGTATGGCTTCGAGGCGAGAGCCTTGGCGTCGTCGTCCAGCGAGCCAAGAGGGAAAAATTTCTGGACCGAGGCGAATGTCGTCCAGGAGTCAAAGAAAGTCTTGTATTGCTTAGTGTGGTTGAAGAGGAACTCCTCGACTTTGAGAGAGGACTCCTCGTCGAACTTCGAGAGCGTGTTGAGGAAGCCCTTGAGATCCTTGGTGTCGGCAGGGAGGACCGCGTACATGCCTTTGATGATGGCGTCGCGGAGGACAAAGTTCTTCTTCATATCCGCATAATACGCCTCGATGTCGGCTTGCGAGACATTGGAATTGAACTTCTGCTCGACGAGCTTATTCTGATACGTCTCGATGATGAGCGACGAGCGGTATTCATCCACCGCCGCCTCGATATCCTCAGTCTCATGCGCGAGATACTGCTCAGCCTTTTGGAGCAGGACCTGTCGATAGACCCACGCGCGGACATACTCGTCGGCGTACACAGCACTGTCGGCAGATGAAGTTGAGACGGGGATAGCCGCCATAAGATTGGTCTTCGTGAGGACGGCACCGCCCACCTCTGCCACAGGCTCACTCGTAGTGTCCTCGCTAGAGCAAGAGACAATCGCAAGTGCGGCAACGGGCAAAATCAGTTTTCTGTAAAGCCTGAATATCATCAATTTACAAAAGTCGCATTAACGATGCGCACAGAGCGGGACAAAGCCACGGCCGCCCGCAAAGCACGGCAAATCAAGCAAAGGTAATGCAGCAAGGCTATAAATCAAAAAAAGGAGGGGGGAAAATACGTTATCCCCTCCCCCCTTAATATCATTATGTCTTAGTCAAGAGCAGTGCGCAAGAGGCGCACAAGACGGCTGACTAGTCCTTGTCGAGCTTATACTTGGACACATCCATGCCGAACTGCAAGCCGCGATCGGCGAGGAGGGTGTCGAGCTCCTCAAGCGAACGGCGACCGAAATTGCGGAAACGAAGAAGGTCGTTGCGGTTGAACTTGACGAGCTGGCCGAGGGTGTCTACGTCAGCAGCCTTGAGACAGTTGAGAGCGCGGACAGAGAGATCCATCTCAGAGAGCTTGGTCTTGAGGAGCTGGCGCATCTTCTGAGAGTCGGCGTCGAATTCCTCAGTTGCGGAATGGTCGTTATCCTCAAGGGTGATCTGCTCATCAGAGAAGAGCATAAAGTGCTGGATGAGGATGCGTGCGGCCTCCTTAAGGGCCTCCTTGGGGAGGATGGTGCCGTCGGTGGTGATCTCGAAGAGGAGCTTCTCGTAGTCGGTCTTCTGGGCGACGCGGAAGTTGTCTACGGTATACTTGGCGTTGACAATGGGAGTGAAGATTGCGTCGATGGCGATAGCACCTACGGGCAGAGTCTCGGTGCTCTCATTGGCGCGGACGTAGCCACGGCCTTTGGAGATCTTGAATGTCATATTGAACTTCGCGCCGTCCTTGAGGTGGCAGATTACGAAGTCGGGGTTGACGACATCGAAGATATTGAGGGACTTGGCGAGGTCTCCCGCGGTGACAGACTCCTGGCCGCTTACATTCACGCTTGCCTCCTCGGACTCGGTCTCGTTCTTCGCATCGCTCTTGCGGACGCGGACCTGCTTGAGGTTGAGGATGATCTCGGTCATGTTCTCCTCAACGCCTGCAAGAGTAGAGAGCTCATTTTCAGCACCATCGACATTGATGGAAGTGATGGCATAGCCCTCGAGAGAGTCGGTCAAAATCCTCCTTAGGGCATTTCCGATAGTTGTACCGTAACCTGGCTCAAGTGGGCGGAACTCGAAACGGCCGAACTTGCCGTCATTTTCGAGCATAATGACCTTTTCGGGTTTCTGAAAAGCTAAAACTGCCATAAGGAAGAAATTGATTAATACGTTTATTATTTACGGCTAAACCACTGTCATTACGTTATTTAGGCAAATGGACGTCGTAGAAATTGCACAGTAAAAAGTGAGCGCATCAAGAGGAAAGCTGCCTACAGTATTTTGTCACAAACAAACAGTCCGATGATGCACAAAAGGGGAACTGAACACGGCGTAAGCCGACCGAAACGCGACCTCACGAAGAGAAGCCATACGTCAGGCCACAATAAGCCCTACCACCGCATTAGACCGCAAAAATACTCACAATCGGCGAAACTTGCTCATATTTATTGAAATAAATATTTGAAGAAAGATTGAGAAA
Source organism: bacterium (assembly GCA_963643535.1). Taxonomy (GTDB): domain Bacteria; phylum Bacteroidota; class Bacteroidia; order Bacteroidales; family Marinilabiliaceae; genus W3P20-009. The sequence continues at coordinate 87,734 of CAVILU010000001.1, forward strand.
AAAATGCCGCCAGCAGCTAAAGACAAAAAACTTGGGCATGGGACATACATCCCAGCCCAAGTCCAACCAATAATAACAATACCTTGTTCGCTAAGATAGCATCTGAGCATCCTCGCTCTCAAGCTTCTTGATAACGCGTGGAAGCATAGTATTATAATCTGAGTCGAGGAAACTCTTGTAGCACTCCTCCAACATCTTACCCGCAGCCTCTTCAATTTCGGACTCGGGGACATCGGCACCAATACTCTTTTGCATACCTCGGATATAAGACATCAACAAATCCATCGACTCATCGGCAACGAAGTCACTACTGTGGAACACCTTATCGTAGTCACGCTTCTGAGCAAGCTCCACCTCGCTGCCGCGGAACACATAGATTTCGATGCTATTGATATATGTCCAGCTGTGATAGAGACCGACCTTTTCGACTATAGCAAAATTCTCGCACAGACGGATGCCGCGATAAGAGCGGTTGCCAGCCGCACTTACATGCTGGTCGAAGATGAACATCCGTTGGCTCTCATCCCAAATGGGGAGGGATTT
>CAVILU010000002.1:0-6521 GCA_963643535.1 bacterium
AGAGCGTTTGAATGGCATTCAAAAGGTCACGGGTTCGACTCCCGTTATCTCCACACGTCTCTCATGTGAGGGAAGCGGTCAGACCAAGAGTGGAAGGATTTGCTACTTGCAACCACTATAAAAAAGTGCTAAAAAGCGACATTCTCACTTTTTCCCGCTTTTCCACAAGCTCTTACGAAGGTTCGCATCCCTCTCTGGGAAGCGGACCTTCTTTCTTTTTTGCGCAATTCGTTCTGCGGAAATCCAATTTGAGCGAAGCGAAATCAGTGGATGACGGATAAATCCCGATAGTAATTTCGCAAGCTTAACGATGTCCCGACCACGAAAGCAAAAACATCAACCAAGAAAAAAGTATACTAACCATGTCATATTTCTTCACGTCGGAGTCCGTCTCCGAGGGCCATCCCGACAAGGTGGCCGACCAGATTTCTGATGCAGTCCTCGACGCACTCCTTATCCAGGACGAGGAGAGCAAAGTCGCTTGCGAGACCCTCGTCACCACAGGCCTCACCGTCTGCGCAGGCGAGCTCGGCACCAATGGCTATGTCTCCGTACAGGACGTAGCGCGCCGCGTCATCGACTCCATCGGCTACAACAAGAGTGAGTATCAGTTCGACGCCCAGAGCTGCGGCGTCATCTCCGCCCTCCACGAGCAGAGCCACGACATCAACCAGGGTGTCGTGCGCGCCGACAAGGAGAAGCAGGGCGCTGGCGACCAAGGCATGATGTTCGGCTACGCTTGCCGCGACACCGAGGAGCTTATGCCCCTCCCCATCTACCTCGCTCACCGCCTCCTCGAGGAGCTCTCTGCCATTCGCCGCGAGGGCAAGGTCATGACCTACCTCCGCCCCGACTCCAAGAGCCAGGTTACCATCGAGTATTCCGACGACAATAAGCCCCTCCGCATCGATACCATCGTCATCTCAACCCAGCATGACGATTTCGCTCCCGAGAAGGAGATGCTCGACATCATCAGCCAGGATGTCAAGAATATCCTTCTCCCCCGCGTCAAGGCTCTCCTCCCTGCCGATATCGCTGCCCTCTTCGAGGATGAGATTGTTATCCTCGACAACGCCTCCAGCGGCAACCCCGCCAACGACAGCAAGCTTAAGCTCTTCGTCAACCCCACCGGCAAGTTCGTCATCGGTGGCCCCCATGGCGACACTGGTCTCACCGGCCGCAAGATTATCGTAGATACCTACGGTGGCAAGGGTGCTCACGGCGGTGGCGCGTTCTCTGGCAAAGACCCCTCGAAGGTCGACCGTTCCGCAGCCTATGCGGCTCGCCATGTGGCCAAGAACCTCGTTGCGGCAGGCGTAGCTGATGAGGTCCTCGTCGAGGTGGCATACGCCATCGGTATCGCCGAGCCCGTCGGTTTCTATGTCAATACCTACGGCACCAGCCACGTCTCCCTCTCCGACGGTGAGATTGCTGCCAAGGCCGCTAAGGTCTTCGATATGCGTCCCTACGCCATAATCGAGCGTTTCAAGCTCAAGAACCCGATCTACGAGCCTACCGCCTCTTATGGCCACTTCGGTCGCAAGCCCCAGGAGAAGGACGTCACCATCAATGTAAACGGCCAGACGTTCACCAAGCACGTCGAGCTCTTCACATGGGAGAAACTCGACTACGTAGACAAGGTTAAGGCAGCCTTCGGTCTCTAAACAAGTTCTCCTGACAAGAGTTACACTTATAAAAAGAATCCCGCCTCTCAATCCAAAAGGAAAGAGAGGCGGGATTTCTTATTTCTTTACGGCTATGTGGCAAGCGAGTCGAGCGACTCAATGCCCAAATTTCGGGAAATCAGTGAAGTCGGAGGACAGATAGCTCCACGCTAATTGTCAATTGCAAACTGTCAATTGTCAATTGCTAAATGATTTTCCCCGTCCTGAAAATACGCCCGACAATCTCATCAATAATAGGGAGATCCGTCTCGGGCCAAGCAAGGCTCATAAGCTGCATCGGCATAAACCACTCGGCTCGCGAATGATGCGTGAGCTCTATGCTGCCGTTGGCTATCTCGGCAAGGAAGGGATGTATGGTGAACGACTTGTCTTGCGTCGTCTGGACCGTGAACGAGTTCATCGCGTCCACGATATTGATGTTTAAATTGAGCTCTTCGCGAACTCGGCGCACTACGCAATCCTTTGGTGTCTCGCCTTTCTGGGGCTTGCCTCCCGGGAACTCCCAAGCGCCGCTATTGGACACTCGCTCGCTCCTGTTGGCTGCCAAGATCATGCCCTCGCGGACAATCACTGCGCACGATACGTCAGTTGTTTGCATCTCTACCACTGTTCTTTCTGGGCCTATTGGCGACTTTGTTTTCCGCCAACTCCCTGTTTCTTAATACGGCAGTTCCCTCTCAAAAGTTGACCACGCTCTGTTAAACAGTTGATTTTTAACAGTTGCGTGCATCGCTCCCCGCCTGTCGTCTCGTTCGAGATGAGGGTGGGGCGGCGATGTCGCGGAGCTTTAGTACTCCGTCTTGTCGGTCTTGGCCTCCCATGCCTTGAAGGTCTCTATGGCCTCTTCGCCAAGGAGGTGCTCCTGTGGGATGGCGCGCTCGCTCTCGGGCGTCTCTATCTGTTTGTAGATAAAGGAGTCGTCGAAGTCGATGGCTGCCGCGTCGGCCTTAGTGTTGCCATAGAAAATCTTAGATATGTGAGCCCAGTATATTGCGCCGAGGCACATGGGGCATGGCTCGCACGACGTGTATATCTCCGAACCACTGAGGTCGAAGGTGCTCAGCCCTTTGGCTGCGTCGCGGATGGCGCTTACCTCGGCATGCGCCGTGGGGTCGTTGTTGGCTGTCACGCGGTTCACTCCGCGGCCAATAACCTTGCCGTCCTTTACTATGATGGCACCGAAAGGTCCTCCGCCCTCGGCCACATTCTGTGTGGCCATGCGGATGGCTTCGCGCATATACTCTTCTTTCTCCATTTTCGTTGTTTCTTGGGCTCCCCGCCTCGGACGGGGCAAAATAGGTTCTTCTGTTGGTGGGGCGACTCGTTTGCTCGCCTCAGTTCGCAAAAGGCTGATAAGTGTGAAATATTGTTGATGTACAAAAATACAAAAAATCGTTCTATATACAACCCGCCGGCTGCCTCTTTTCTCGCCCAATCTTGCCGTTCCGTCTGGCTTCTCGCTCAATCTCAATCTGCTGCGTCTTCTGCTATCGGCCGCGCATCGCTAATCCGTGCTCTCGCAGTCTAATCTAGGCATTCGCCAATTCCCGCTCTCTATACTTATTTTGTGCATATTTATTTAAAATCAGTTCGTCCTGCTCTCTCTCTCTGCTTCTTCTGAACTCCATAAAAAACAATTTGCCCTCCGCGTCGACCTTTTCAGGTTTTCCACGGAGGGCAAATTATCGTCAGCCTTGCGACTGCCGAAAATCCAAGATGTTAGGCTGTAACCTCTTTCTCGATTGCGAGCTTGCCACGGTAGTAACCGCACTCACCGCAAACGGTGTGAAGACGGATAGCTGCGCCACAGTTAGAGCAAACGCCGAGGGTGGGGGCAACTGCCTTGTAGTGGGTGCGACGCTTGTCGCGACGGGTCTTGGAATGGTTTCGCTTAGGATGTGCCATTTCTCTTTACTTGAAAAAGTTTGTTATATATGTTATGTGCGTTTTCTTGTCGCGCCCCCTAAGGGCCGTGTCAAAACGCCTCTCTAAAAGTCGTCTGTTTTTGAGTCGCTTGCGCTACTCATTGTCTCGCAATTGCTTGAGAGCTGCCCATCGGGGGTCTATCTCGTCCTCGCCCATGGCTTTCTGTGCCTCGCGCTGCTTGCGCTTGACATCCTCTTCGCTGCGGACCACGAATTTTTCTAGTTGGTTCAGCATTTCAGGGTCGCAGGTCGAGTTGCCATCCTCGTCGAGGGGGTGCTCGCATCGGAGTGGCACCACCACGACTGCCATCTCGTAAATCCACTGCGCAAGGTCGAGTCGCTCGTCTACTGCATCCACCTCGTAGAGGTTGTCGTCGAGCTCCTCGAATTTATCGCCAAGCTTGACGGTGATGCGCTCGCCGCACTCGTCAATGGGGTAGTCGAACCATCCGAGGCATACATCACACTGGAGGTGGAGCGTGCCGCTGATGTCGAAGTCAAGAGTCATCATCTCGTCGCTCTTGTGGGCGATCACCTCCACATTAAGCTTGCCAGCCTCTACGAGCGCGCCTTCTACGCGGGTGAAGAGGTCGTCGCCACACTCAAAGTTGAATGTGTGGCTGCCGTTAGGCAACTGCCTGAGAGGTATGCTGTAATCTCTTTGCTCCATTGGGCTTTTCGCAAATTGCGGTGCAAAGTTAGTAAAAATATCCTTTCGACAATATATGCATTGTGTTATCCGTCTCATTTTTTGAGCATATCCCAATCGTATCGCCCTCTTAACTCCCCATTTTAACTGTTAATTGAAAAAGTTTCCCCGCCATCGCCATCTCCAAGCAAGCACCCGGAGTGGGATGGTGGGGAAAATCTTTGTACGTGATAGTTAGCTTCGGGACGCCTGCGTCTTGCGGGGCTATGCTGCCGAGGCTGTCGTCTGGATGTTTTCCTGTTTGGCCATTGTTTCGCCCATCTTAAGGGCTTTCTCGTTGGCCGGTAGCAAATTGTGATATCGTTCGGGTAGTGTCTTCTTGAGGCTCTCCATGATGGCGTCGTTGTCGAGGATGTTGTTGATGCTTAGCATCGAGCCGAGAACCATGATGCCCGTCATCTTCTGCAGCCCGTTGGCGTTGGCCGTCTGGGTGGCGTCTACACTGTATACCTGTATGTCGGTGCGAGTCGGGCGCATTTGGATGCCGTAACTGTCGTAGATGAGTATTCCGCCCGCCTTCACTCTGCTCTCGAACTTCGTGAGGCTCTGCTGGTTGAGGGCTATCACTACGTCGTATGTGTCTACAATGGGCGAGCTGATGCGCTCGTCGGATATGACGACGGTGACGTTGCTCGTGCCTCCCCTCTGCTCGGGGCCGTAGCTCGGCAACCATGTGACTTCTTTCCCGCGGAGTACGCCGCCGTAGGCCAAGGTCTTGCCCATCGAGAGGACGCCTTGTCCGCCAAATCCGGCTATTAGAATTTCACTCGTCATATGTGTCAGTCGTTTTTTATTGTCTGTAGATTAAAACCTTAGGGCGTGGTCGCCAATGTTTTGCTGCTCGGGCGCTGTGTATGGGCGAGCCTCGATGTGCTTGTCTAGAGCCTTGAGTGTGCCCATCTTCATGCTCTTCATTCGCTCGTCGAGCCATGCGTTGGCATCGTGTGGCGTCATTTTCCATCCCGAGCAGCATGTGCCCATAAACTCGATTACGCTCGTGCCGCGCTTGGCTATGGTGTTCTCGAAGGCGCGACGGAGGGCTTTCTTGGCGTGGATGACGTTCTTATATGTCGTCACGCATTCGCGGCTCACGAAGCATGTGCCTTCTGTCTTGCAAAGCAATTCGGTTATGGGCAGTGGGTATCCGTTGAGCTCCACTGAGCGGCCGTCGGGACACGTCACGGTCTTCATCCCGAGCGGTGTCGTGGGGGCCATCTGTCCGCCTGTCATGCCGTAGACTGCGTTGTTGACGAAGATGATGGTCATGTTCTCTCCGCGGTTGCATGCGTGGATTACCTCGGGGGTGCCAATGGCGGCGAGCTCGCCGTCGCCCTGATATGTGAATACCATCTTGTCCGGATTGAGGCGGTTGATCGCCGTGGCCACGGCTGGCGCGCGTCCGTGTGCGGCCTCCACCCAGTCGATGTCTATGTAGTTGTATATGAACACGGAGCAGCCTACGGGGCTTACGCCTATCACCTTGTCGTCCATATGCATCTCGCTCAGCACGTCCGCCAACACCTTGTGTATCGTGGCATGAGAGCAGCCCGGACAGTAGTGCATATTGGCGTCGGTCATGAGCCGAGGCCTCTTATACACCACGTTATCGTCTATCTTAAGGCTATTTACGTCCATATCGTTTCGTCTGTCTAATGTCCCTCAAATGTGGAATAAGAAGGATATCTAAAATTCAAAGGGAAGCCTGACCATCGTCAAGAGACAACTTCTCAAAATAACAGCTACAGTGACCTGTTAATTGTAAAGTTGAGAACTGTGAACTGTGCACTGTTAACTGTTAATTGTTAACTGTTTCGCTGCTTCCACAATCTCGGTAGGCGTAAGTATCACGCCACTGCCGAGCCTGCCAAAGTGCTCCACGGGGATGCGCCCGTTGACAGCCAGCCGCACGTCGTCTATCATCTGACCAGCATTGAGCTCCACCACGAGCATCGACTTGGCATGCTCCGCGGCCTCGGCAATAGCTTTCTTCGGGAATGGCCAAAGAGTGATAGGGCGCAAAAGTCCCATCTTGATGCCCTCTGAACGGGCAATCTCAACAGCCTTGGTGCAGACTCGCGCCGACGATCCGAAGGCTACGAGAATTATCTCGGCGTCCTCCGTCATTATCTCCTCATATCGCACGCACTCGCGTTCCGCCCGAGCATATCGGTCCTCGCGCTCCTGGTTCTTTATCTCCATCTG
>CAVILU010000002.1:6531-67664 GCA_963643535.1 bacterium
GGATCTAGTTCGAGGCTCGTGATGCGGTTCTTGGGCATACGGTGGCGCATTGTGCCGTTGGCTGCCCAAGGAGAGCGGGCCTCGACCTCGGCTGCCGTAAGCCTCCTGCGTGGCTCGGGCAGCTCTACTTTCTCCATCATCTGGCCAATGGTGCCATCGGCAAGTATCATGGCGGGGTTGCGGTACTCAAATGCCCAGTCGAAGGCCAGGGACACAAAGTCCGCCATCTCCTGGACGCTCGCCGGGGCAAGTGTGAAGACGTGGTAATCACCATGGCCGCCACCGCGCACCGCCTGGTAGTAATCGCCTTGGCTGGGCTGGATTGTGCCGAGACCTGGACCGCCGCGCATGACGTTCACGATGAGGCACGGCAAGTTTGCGCCGCACATATATGATATGCCTCCCTGCATGAGGCTGATGCCTGGTCCCGAGGATGAGGTCATCGCCATGCGGCCCGTGGCTGCGGCTCCATACACCATGTGTATCGCGCCAACCTCACTCTCTACCTGCATGACGGTCATGCCTGTAGTCTTCCATGGTCTCTCGGCCATGAGGGTCTCCATAATCTCGCTTTGGGGGGTTATGGGGTAGCCGAAGTAGGCGTCGGCGCCGCACCGTATGGCAGCCATGGCGAGTGCCTCGTTGCCTTTCATTAGTCTGACGTCTCCGCTCATTCCTTTTTCTGTAGCTCCTCCTGAAGCATTTGTGGCACCCTGCTCTTGCGGAACACCGTTATGCACCCGTCGGGGCAAATCAGTGCGCAGCTCGCACAGCCTATGCACCTGTCGGCGTATATCTGCTCCGAGTGGCGGAAGCCTCGCAGGTTGACGCCGTCCGACAGGCGCAGCGTGTGGGCCGGGCATTCATATACGCACAGCTCACATCCTTTGCATCGCTCGGCGTCGATCTCCACCACGCCTTGCTGCAGGGTGGCGTGGACCGCCCGCAGGACAACTTGGTGTGCTCCGTCGGCTATGCCGCCTTTGCCTTTTATCTTTTCGGTCATTGTCGTTTCTTATCGCAAACGAATGCAAAGAAAATTGTGTCGCTTGCGCTGCGCAACATAAGTGTTGCACCTATTCCCCAAAAGTGGCTTTGTTGCCCGTTTTTGGGGTGAAATCGCGAAATCAGGGGCGAGCCGCGTGACTCCTTTGGGGCGACAGGGACGAAAATCACGTGCCCAATTGTGCCGAATAGTTAAAATGAAATGCGTGCCATACGTAAAAATCCCACCCCTCCCCACACCGCAAAACAACTCTCGCAAAATCGCCCGAAAGACAAAATCATAATGATGTATAGTCCCCCAACTCCCCCAAAAATCCAATCCTCAAACCCCGCCGACGAGAATATGGACCTCCCAGGCAATCCCAACAAATAGATCCCCACTTTGTCTCAAAAAGCGCACAAAAAAGGTCGCCAGGCTCAAAACAAGCCTGACGACCATATGAAATTATGATAATAAGGTGTGCCCTTACTTCACCAAGTGAGCCCCGAGCTCAGGCACGAGCTGGCCAATCTCCTCAGCGGCCATACGCGATACCTTTGTCGCTCCCTCTATATTTAGGTGTGTGTTGTCCTTCTTGCCGTCGGGGTAAGCCTCTACGGTGCCGGGCTCTGCCCATACGTAGAGCTCGCGGCTCCTGACGGGGCCATAGCTCTGTACGAGGTCGTGCGTCTTCTTATTCATGTCGATAAAGAGTGCACCCTCCTCCTCCGCTGCTTTCTGCGCTGCGGCAAGGTACTCTCCGTGAGTCTCGATAAGGCTGTCGCCTTCGGCCTCAAGCTGATCCGATTGGCCTGCCTTGTCGTCCTGTGCCACGGCGTCGGATACTATGGCAAAGTTGCGGCGGACAATAGAGTTACATATAATAGGTGTGGCGCCTTTCTCCTTGGCCTCGCGGGCGAAGCGTCGGAGGTTGGCAATGTAGTCGCCCCATGGCTCGGTGTGACGCGCCGTGTCGGCCTTCTCGTCGTTGTGACCGAACTGGATTATCACGTAGTCGCCAGGCGTGAGGGAGTCGCGGACCGCATCCCAACGGCCCTGATCGATGAAGCTCTTGGTGGAGCGGCCATTGATGGCGTGGTTAGAGACCACAACCATGGTGTCGAAGCAGAGAGGCAGCATCTGTCCCCAGCCGCGCTCCTGGTTGCCCTTGGCGGTCGGCTTGTTTGCCATGGTCGAGTCGCCAATCATGTAGATCTTCTTCTTGGATTCGGGAGTCTGCGTGCACGCCACGAGAGCCGCGAGTCCGGCCATAGCTATGGCCTTGATTGCTGTTTTCATTTGGTTTGGTGTTGTAATTTTTTGTGGTTTTTGTTGCTCCGGAGGCAATATTTCTTCACCTCCGTCGTTAACATATAAAGCAAAAATAGTCAGCTTTCGCGGCCTAATGTCACTTTATGTGGCAAAAATGAAAAAAAATGGCCGGCGGAGTTCGCCCGCGCTGAAATATTTGCTAACTTGGTACTCGATTTCGAGCGCATTCTGCGGTGGTTTGCGCCTCGAGATTGTCGCATTGCTTGTAGTTACGTAAAGTTTAACAACTTATGGAAGCCAAAAAGACACCAAAGGCCGACTTGGAGAACAAGAAGATTCTCTTCACCGAGATCGGTCTGGCTGTGGCCCTCGGCATCACTCTGGCTGCCTTCGAGTGGACTTCTCAGGATGTCACCATCCAGAACCTTGAGGTCCAGCAAGAGGAGGTAGTCGAGGAGGAAATGATTCCTGTGACCACACAGGATCAGGTCAAACCGCCACCACCACCACCTCCCCCACCACCAGTGGCGGAGTCTCTCAATATCGTCGACGACAACACCGAGGTAGCTGAAGATTTCGACTTCAACTCCGAGATGGATGAGAATACCGAGGTCGAGATCCGTGAGGTCGAGGCTGAGGTCGTCGAGGAGGAGGAGCCTGCTGAGCAGGAGGTCTTCCTTATCGTTGAGCAGATGCCCGTCTTCCCAGGTGGCGACACCGAGCTCCGCAAATACCTCGCATCCGCTGTCAAGTATCCCGTTATCGCGGCTGAGAACGGCATCCAGGGTCGTGTATTCGTTAAGTTCGTCATCGCTCCCGATGGTTCTGTCACCAATGTCGAGGTCGCTCGTCCTTTCGACCCGAACCTTGATAAGGAGGCAGTCCGCGTCGTCAAGTCCATGCCTAAGTGGACCCCTGGCAAGCAGCGTGGTAAGGCTGTACGCGTATCCTACACTGTGCCTATCAACTTCGTCCTCCAGTAGTCCCGCGACTGCTTGAGCCCGATTTAGGTGCAAAAGCATTAGCCCGATACTCTATTTCTTGAGTGTCGGGCTTTTTTGTGTCCTTACTTCATTATAATGCCAGACGGCTCCGCCAAAGACGCCCATGTTGTAAAATCTGTGCACCCGTACCCCGATATGGATGCGCTCCGCGTCGTCAATGCCATGCCACTCTAGATCCCTGGCAAAATGAAAGATGGCTCAGTGAAGGGAAGAACTCAATAGGCAGTGCCCATAAATTTCAAACTCGGGAAAGGTAAGTGACATTATCGCCCTGAGTTTGGCACGAATTTCCCTCTCCCCTTATCTGAAGAAATTTAAAAATTGCTATTTCCAATTGTCAATCCGCTTTTACATACTAACTTTGCGCCCGGTTGGCCAAATACCTCTTTGCCGCTAACCCATACAATAAGAGAACCAAACATTTAGCACTAAAATAAATGGAAGTCATCAGCACGGTCGCGGAGCTCAAGGCCCGCGTGGCAGATGCCCGTAAGGCCGGACAAACGGTCGGCCTCGTACCCACAATGGGTGCCCTCCACGTCGGTCACCTCTCGCTCGTCAAGAAAGCTTGCGCCGAGAACGGTTTCGTCGTCGTCAGCGTCTTTGTCAATCCCACTCAGTTCAATAACCCCGAGGACCTCCGCACATACCCGCGTACCCTCGATGCCGATGTGGCGCTCCTCACGGCCAACACGTCAGCAAATATAGTCTTCGCCCCCACGGCTGAGGAGATCTATCCCACCCCCGACACCCGCGTCTTCGACCTTGGTCCTGTAGCCGAGGTCATGGAGGGCGCACACCGTCCCGGTCACTTCAACGGCGTTTGCCAAATTGTCTCCAAGCTCTTCGCTTACGTCTCGCCCGACAAGGCTTACTTCGGCGAGAAGGACTTCCAGCAGATTGCCGTCATCAAGCAGATGGTGCATATGTGCGACTTCAAGCTCGATATCGTAGAGTGCCCCATTGTCCGTGAGGACGACGGTCTCGCCGTCTCCAGCCGCAACACCCTCCTGACTCCCGAGCATCGCCAGGCCGCTCCCCATATCCACGAGGTTCTCGAAGCCTCCAAGGCTCTCAAGGCAGAGAAGTCTCCCGCCGAGCTCATCGAGTGGACTGTGGCAAAAATCAATGAGAACCCCCTCCTCGTGGTCGAGTACTACGAGATCGTGGACGCTCTCACCCTCCAGCCCATCAAAGCATGGAGCGAAAGCGACGCCCCCCATGGCTGCATCACAGTCCAGGCTGGCAACGTCCGCCTCATCGACAACATCTCCCTCAAGTAGTCCAAATCTCCCGGACTACCCACATCAAAAATATACAATTACACTAACCATATAGCATCAGCACTGCCCATGTTCGTCACTCTGATGAAGTCCAAGATCCACGACGTGTCGGTAACGCAAAGCGACCTCAACTACGTCGGCAGCATCACCATCGATGAGGATCTTATGGACGCCGCTGGCATCTTCCGCAACGAGAAGGTGCAGGTGGTCGATAACAACAACGGTGAGCGTTTCGAGACCTACGCCATAGCTGGTGAGCGAGGCTCGGGTGTCATCTGCCTCAATGGCGCGGCGGCTCGCAAGGTGGCCGTTGGCGACGTGGTCATCATTATGGCTTATGCCATGATGACTACCGACGAGGCCGCTACGTTCAAACCGAAAGTGATTTTCCCCGATACGCTTACCAACAAGATTTTGCATTAATGCGTGTCAGTCTCGGGCGTTGGCTCGATAGATTAAAAAGCCTGGCAGACGGCGGTCTTCTCGTCTTCTGCCTGGCTTTTGCCGTATATGTGCTCACCGTCGGTCCCGATGTCTCGCTTTGGGACTCCGGCGAGTTTGTCTGTTGCGCCGTAGGGCTCGATGTGGGGCATCCGCCTGGTGCGCCGCTCTATTGGTTGGTCTTGCGTCTGGCCACTATGTTTGTGCCTGCCGTCTATGCCGCCTTGGCTTGCTCTGTCGTCTCGGCTCTCTGCTGTGCAGGTGCCGCGGCGGTGCTCTCGCTCGTTGTGCGTGAGCTTCTGATGTGGTGGTCCGAGGGCTCGGGCTCCTCTCCCTCGCGATTGTCGCTTTTCGTTGCGCAGACATCCGCAGGCCTCGCTTGGGCTTGGGCGGACAGTGTCTGGGCTGTGGCTGTCGAGACTGAGGTATATGGCGCGGCGTGCCTCCTCGGTTTCTCTGTACTTCTGCTCGCTTTGCGTTGGCGGCGCATTGGTGATTGGCGTATGCTTGCCCTTGCTTGCCTCTTCGTGGGCTTCCTGGCTGGTGTGCATTGGCTGGGGTGGCTCGTGTTGCCGTTGGCTGCCGCTGTCGTTGGCAATCTGTGGGGGCGGCGTGGCATGATCGTGGGCTTCCTCGCAGGCTGTGTGGCTGTGCCTATTCTCGCTTGGCTCGCTTCGGGGCATTTCTTCGATTTTGCCGCGATGTGCGATTTTGCGGCTGTCAACCTTCTTGGCTTGCCTGTGGGTGTCGGTTGGGCTCTCGGCACGGTGCTTGTCGTGGCTCTGCTGCTTGGCCTTGCCGTCTATTGGCGCGGGCGTAGGGTGGGGGATTGCGCTCTTGCCGTGGTGCTTGTCTCTGTCGGTTTTCTCTCGTTTGCTTTGCCGCTTCTTCGCAGTGGCTCTGTCGCCGTCAGCGTGAGCTCTCCTTCTGATGCTCAACGCCTTTCGGATTATATGGGGCGCAGTCAATATGGCTCTCGCCCGCTTTTTTATGGACCCACGTACGCTTCCCGTCCCGACGGTTTCGAGTCCGAAGTCTCTATGCGATACGATGCCGCGGAAGACCGCTATATCCCCACTGAGCAGGTGACCGACTATTCCTACCCGTCGGATCAGAAGTCCCTATTCCCCCGAATGACCCTCACGGACGACGAGGCCCGTTGGGCATACAATATCTGGGCAAGCCCCGACGGTTGGCCGGACTCCATACCCTCCCTTGGCGAAAACATCCGCTTCCTCCTCTCGTACCAAATGGGCCATATGATGGCTCGCTACGTGATGTGGAATTTCTGCGGCAGGCAAAACTCTCGCATTGGCGACGGTGGCTATCTCAGTGGCAATTTCATTTGCGGTATCCCAGCCATCGACCGTGCCCGCATCCATCTCGAGGAGTACGATTCGCCCTCCGAAGGACGTTATGCGCTTTATGGCATACCCCTCATTCTCATTCTTATAGGCTGCGTCCTGACGGTACGCAATGCGCCCCTCCGAATCTCGCTACTCCTCCTTGCGTGGGTTGCCATTGCCGGTCCCGGTCTCGCTTTCTATGTCGATATGCCGCCCTACGAACCCCGTGAGCGCGATTATATCTTTATCACTCTCTTCGCCGTGCTCTGCATCTTTGTCGGCGTTGCTCTTTGGCGATTCTTCCTTCTTGCGGAGCGTTGGCTGGCCGCCGTCTCGGATGGTTGGCGTATGAGGGGTAGGCGCATTGTGGCCTGTGTTGCCGCTTTTGCTGTGCCGGCTCTTATGGCTGTCGGGGGCTATGCCCCCCACGACCGTTCGGGTGACACTCTCGTCTCCGATATGGCAAAGAGCGTCCTCGACCTCTGTCCTGCCGATGGCGTGGTAGTTGTCGGAGGAGACAACGATACATACCCGCTTTGGTATGCGCAGCAGGTTCTTGGCTATCGCCGCGATGTGCGTGTGGTCAACTTCGGTTTGCTCTCTGCCGATTGGTATGTGGCTTCGCTTACTCGTGCCGGGCGTGGCAATGCCCCGTTGCGTATGCGCCATGCCGACCTTGCTTCTCGCCTCCGTCTGCAGTCCACGTGGCTCTTGCCTGGCGGCCCCGACACCCTCGAACTCAAGGGTTTGCGCCCTGCTTCGGAGACTGTTCTTGGCCAGAGTTTCTACCTCCCGTCCGATGCCTTGTGGCTACCCTTCGCGGATACGTCCGTAGTAGTCCGCGTCGCCAAGGAGTCCCTCGAACCCGCGGAGCTACTCCTCCTGGAGATGGCAGCTGAAAATCCCGCTCGCCGCATCTGCCTGATGCCCAATGTCGTACCTGCGGAGAATCTCGGCCTGAGTCCTTATCTCAAGAATATTGGTCCCGTGGCATATCTCGTGCCCGATACCAACGACATATCGCCCCTCGGCCGTTGGCAACTTTTCAATGGCGCCATGCGTCTGCCCGATGCCGCTGCCTACTCGCCATCATCCGATGAGGTTGATCAGCTCGACCGCCTTTGCTTGCGCCGTTTTTGTAATGACGTGGCTGAGGATGCCCTAGCTCGTGCAGATGCAGGGTCGGCTCTCTATGCCTTGCGCTCGTCACTTTCTTGGCTGCCAATGTCCCTCGGAACCATTGATGCTGAGTCTCTTCGTGCGGCCCGCTTGCTCCATAGTGCTGGAGACCGTTACCTCGCCCGTCGTGCATTGACTGATATCGCGTCCCGTTGCTCCCTGACTCTACGTCGCGCACAGGCTTTGGCTGATGGTGCCCCTGCCACGTCGCGCGCGCTTGTTGATGGCGTGGCGCCGCTTACTCTCGACCTTGTGGATGTGCTCCGCGAGACGGGTAACGACGACGTCGCCCTTGGCCTTGCCAATCTTATTGGATCTTTGCCCGTGGCGCAATAGCAAGTCTTTTAGTCGCTTGCGGTTTTTTCGTCTTTTTGTTGAAAAAATATCCGTGTTTTACCGAAACATAACGATATGTTTTCCCGTATAATCGAGAAAGGCGCGTCTCGTTCCGAGCTATAGTCCCTCCATTCCTCCTAGATGCGCAGTAAGTAGTGTAACTCTGTTTCGTCATGGCTGGAAGTAACCCTATATTAGAGCGTTTGTCGCAAAGTGGTGTCTTTTTCTGGGACGCCTCGCAAAGTCGAGAATTCGAGGTGAGCGAAAGCTTCCGCGAGTTTCTCGGGCTCAGCAGCTGCAAGTTCGGCATCACGGAGCTTCGCCAGTTCTTGAGCGAGGAGGCTGTCGAATCGTCTTTCCGCAAGTCGGGACTCGGTGAGAACGAGTGGCACACTTTCTGGACCGTTGGAGGGAAAGACTATGGTATGCGTATCGTAAGGGTAAAGCAATATTACGACGCTAAAGGTTTCCGTCACTCAATAGGCACCGCCACACTCGACAACGACGATTCGAGCAAATCTATCATTACCCCGCGCTCACTCGACGCCCCCATATCCATTTTCGACGGCAATGCGGCAGGCTACTACCAACGCCAAATGGGCAACGGCAGGGCCGCCACCTACGACCTCATTGCCGATATGAACAAGGCCTTCCGTTCCCACTTCCCGCCCGATGTGATGGTGTCCATTTGGGAAAAGATTGGCGACGAGTTTGTGTGCGTCTCCGTGGCCGGCCAGATTGCGACAGCTCAGCGCCACGATGTCTTCCATGCCGGTTTCCGCTGCAAGTCTAAAGTGATGGATCTGGTTTGCAAGAACTATGGCGTCCAAATGTTCGAATCGCTTGAGGATTATCGTGGCGTGTCCGACCGTGAGGTGCAAGGCCTCTTGGATTCGGGTTGGCACAACGGTGCCATATGCACCATCCGCTCTATCGACTCTGGCGGCGCATGGGGCTTCGTCTCTTGTGGGTCTATAAGGCAGCGCACTTGGCGCAACGAGGAGAAACAGCGAATCCAGCTTCTCTCCGACTCGCTCTCCGTCCTTATGGCTCAGACGAGTGCCTACCAGCAGGTGTTCCATAATCTTGTCATCTCGCAACTCGCATGTGAGGCTGGCGGCTTCTCCACTTGGCAGTGGGACGTCGTGGCCCATAAGCGTACGCTGCTTCTGACCGACGGCTCAATGCTCGAAGTCCCATATGACCTCAATGTCCATCATGACGATCGCGACGCATATCTCGCGGCCTTCGCTGATGTTGTGGAGGGCAACAAGGCCACCTTCAGCCTGCGCCTGCGCATGCGACAGACGGCGAGCAACAAGACGAAGTGGTTCGACGTGATGTGCAAGGCCGTAACCTATGGTGCCGATGGCCATGCGGAGAGCATCGTTGGTATCGCACGAGATATAGATGAGCAGGTTCGAGCCGAGGAAATTAAGCAAAAGGAGGTCGATCGTCGCAACGAGATTTACGACAAACTCCCTGCCATTATCGCTTTCTGCGACGTCAATGGAGTCCAGAAATACATCAATCAGCGCGCAGTGGAGACCCTTGGCGTACGCTCCCTTGAGGATCGCTATGGCATCAACTTCTTCGACTGCCCATTGCTTACCGACGACCAGCGGAACCTTATCCGCACCCGCGACTCCTGCTCTATAGACCTTATATACGACTTCAAGAAAATACGCGAGTCCGGCTACTACCGCACCTCGCGCAACGACTCCATAGAGCTCACCATCCGCTCCGCAAAGCTCTACTCCGGAGGGGTCATGACGGGCTATCTCTTCGTCTACGTCGACCGCTCTCTCCAGGCGGCCCAAGAGAGGCGCATCAGCCTCCTCGACGGTTTCTTTGCCGAGATTGGCCGTGTGTCCAAAATCGGCGTCTGCCAGTTCGGACAGGGCGGATTTGTCTCTTCGCAGTGGAACCACAATCTCGCCATGGGCGACTCGCTCGTACCGTTTAGGTCTTTGGCATCTGAGGCTGCCGATGCTGCGGATCTCGACCGCGTCAACAAGGCTGTCGCCGAACTCTATGTCAATAAGTCTGGCCTATGCACCAATCAAGTGCGTGTCCGACAGTCCGATGGCCAGCACGTGGTAAACATCCACTGCTCTTTCTCTTCGATTGTCAACGAGGTGGTCGCCATCTCCGTAGATGTCACCGAGCAAGAGGAACGTGAGGAGGCCATTGTCCGCGCGCTTCGCAAGAGCGAGCAAGTAGAGAGTCTCCGCTCCCAGTTCTTCAACAATGTCAGCCACGAGCTCCGCACCCCGCTCAACGCCATTGTCGGCTTCTCCGACCTCATAGCGCAGACCCAGACCGAAGGCGAACTCGCTCGCTACGCCGCAATTATCCGCCGCAACAACGAGCAGCTCCTCAATCTCGTGGACGGCATCATGGAGCTCTCGCAGCTCCAGACGGGTAACCTCCGTTTCGTCCGACGAATGATTGAGGTCGATGCCATCGTCTCCGAGTCTTTCGACCGCATGGACGGACGGCAGAACCAAGGCGTACAGTTCATTGCGACTCACGACCCGAAACTCCGCAATTTCCGTGTCTCGCTCGACGCTGTCACTACAACCCAGATTGTCAGCAAACTCATCTCCAACGCCTTCAACGCCACCACGAGCGGCTGCGTAATGCTTTGGGCTACCGTCGAGAGCGACTACGTGTATTTCCATGTCTCCGACACCGGCTCGGGCATCCCCGATGATAAGCTTAAGGCTATCTTCGATGTCTTTGTCAAGGTCGACGAGTTTGCTGTCGGTGCTGGCCTCGGACTCCCGATATGTCGTGAGATGGCTCGTCAGCTGGGCGGCGACATCGGCTATGAGACTACTTTGGGCAAGGGCTCGCATTTCTGGCTCAAGTTGCCTATCCTTGTCGCTGGTGCTCCCGATTCTTCCGACGGCGGCTCGTCCCATAATGTTGTCGTAATGCCGCATTGGCAGGGTCTCTCACTCTCCGTGTCGCTCCTCATGTCGAGGTGCAATGTCTTCAGTTGCACTCGCTCCGAACTGTCTAAAGTCTGGATGGACAACCGCCCCGAGCTTGCGATTCTCGATGTCCGTGAGTGCCCCGATGTCATCCTTCGCTTTATCGAGAACATACGCTCCTTTGGCGATAAGTATAAGATCATTGTCGTCAATACGGCCGACAGTGGTGTCCTCGAGTCGGATATACTCAAGGCTGGCGCACAGGCTGTAGTGGAGGCTCCTCTGTCGGAACACGCGCTCTCAAGGGCTATACTTCACGTCATGGGCGACGACTTTACTCTGACCCCTTCGGAAGATGTCAGCCGAATAATAGCGTAATGCTCCCGACTCCTTATCCACATTCCTGATTCTCAAACTCCACACAACCACACTTATATGTCTCAGCGTCTGCTGCCCGCAGGAGGGCGCATTGCCATAGTATCGCCCTCTGGAGCCCTTGCCGATGAATTTCTTGCAGGCGGTGTCGGTGCTTTGTGGTCGGCAGGTTATTCTGTGGATGTCATGCCCCATGTGGCGGGTTGCCGGACCAGTGTCTTTTCCGCTTCCGACGACCAGCGCGCTGCCGACCTTGCCGAGGCTCTCGCCCGCGAGGATGTGGATGTCGTCTGGTGCGCCCGCGGTGGCTATGGTGCCATGCGCACTCTCGAGGCTCTCGATGCCTTCGGCGGGTGGCAAAAGGTTATGGGGAATACTGATAAGATTCTTGTGGGATTCAGCGATATCACTGCTTTGCATGCCGCGTCTGCCAGGTGCGGGCGTTGCGGTCTTCTCGCCCCGATGCTCAAGCATATCTCCAACCATGGGATAGACTCGCCCGATGTCGTGGCTACGCTTTCCCTCCTCCGCGGCGATGGCTTCTCCCTCTCGCGCCCTGCTATGCCAGGCAGCCGCGATGGCGAGGCCGAGGGAGTCCTGGTTGGTGGCAATCTCTCGATTGTATATTCAATGGCGTCCACGCCTCTTATGCCTTCGCCCGACGGGGCAATACTTTTTATCGAGGATCTCTCGGAATACCGCTATCATATCGACCGCATGATTCGCGCGCTCCGTTTTTCGGGCTTCCTGTCGCGTCTCAATGGCATAATAGTGGGGCAGATGACCGGCATGAAGGATGGTGCCACTGCTTTCGGCTCCGACGCTTTCCAAATAATATCTGCAGCCGTCGCTGACTATGGATACCCCGTCTTCGTAGGCTATCCGTCGGGCCACGCTCCCGAGGAGAACTATCCTTTGCTCATTGGCGGGCATTGCCGGATGAAAGTCGCCGACGGAGTCGGTACTCTCTTTCAGCGGATGGGGTAGGGGAATATAAAATCACATTCCCCAAATATGTATTTCACGGCCGCGATATTCACGTGTCTCGTGAAAAATCTTCTCCTCCCAATTCTTATCTTTTGACCTGTCGAAGAGCACAAAGTGACCCTCGCCGCCCGTTCCGCACTTGTCTATATATCCGCAGGTCTGCTCAAGCCTGCGTTCTATGCATTTCTCCTTGTCGCTGCGTAGTATCTTGAGCTCTATTACAATATATTGCATAGGTCCACCAACCTTGTCTGTCAACGGCTTGCGCACAAGGATGTCCGTTCGTCCCCTTCCGATGCCGTATTCCCTGTCTATATATCCGCATGGCCTGCCCGCCTTCTACGTTTACGTACACGGCCGTGTACTTCCCGCCCGCGTTCAGATGGTCGCGCAGTGCCATGAGGCTCGAAGTCTTGCCAGACTGGCGCGGGGCGTGGAACTCGAAGTATTTGCGTTGAGAGATGAGATGCTCCACCTCCTCAAGGTCTATTCGCCTCAAGGGGTCTATCATATAGTTGATGTCGGAACATACGGGTCCCGCCGTGCAAAATGTCTTCTTTGTCTCCATCCGAGAGTGGGGTGTAGTGTTCAGCAAATATAGCGTTTTCAAAAAGATTATATGCGCCTGTCTTTTAAATCCCCCGATATTCAGCAACTTACATTTAAACGGCC
This sequence comes from bacterium, assembly GCA_963643535.1. Lineage (GTDB taxonomy): Bacteria > Bacteroidota > Bacteroidia > Bacteroidales > Marinilabiliaceae > W3P20-009. Next base: position 19,351 of record CAVILU010000002.1, read on the forward strand.
ACTTCGTTAACGCCTCGCTGCGAAAAAAAAGAGAAAAAAACGCCCCGGGGTGTTGGTATTGATAAAATAAACGTCTAATTTTGTGTCGCAATTCCGCAGGGGACTTCCTTAAATGCCGATGCTTCCCGCAAAACCATTGCCCTATAGTATAAAGGTAGTACAGAAGATTCTGGTTCTTTTAGTCTGGGTTCGAATCCTGGTGGGGCAACTATCTTTCTAACAAGATAGATTATAGGTGGAAGACACCTACTTTTGGCTTGATCCATAGTATAATGGCAGTACAGGAGATTTTGGTTCTCTTAGTCGAGGTTCGAATCCCCGTGGATCAACTTTTATTTCTTGCCCTATAGTATAAAGGTAGTACAGAAGATTCTGGTTCTTTTAGTCTGGGTTCGAATCCTGGTGGGGCAACTATCTTTCTAACAAGATAGATTATAGGTGGAAGACACCTACTTTTGGCTTGATCCATAGTATAATGGCAGTACAGGAGATTTTGGTTCTCTTAGTCGAGGTTCGAATCCCCGTGGATCAACTTTTATTTCTTGCCCTATAGTATAAAGGTAGTACAGAAGATTCTGGTTCTTTTAGTCTGGGTTCGAATCCTGGTGGGGCAACGCAAGAAGTGGTTTCAGAGAAATCTGAGACCACTTTTTTGTTATATCCAAACGCCATCTATTCCCTAATCCCGCAAAATAAAAAATCGCCGCCAGCATACAAAATGCCGACGGCGATAATCGTAATTGTCAATTGTGCATTGTCAATTGTCAATTGCTCAGATGAGTCCGCGCCTCTTGAGCTCCTCAAGATCCTCGGGCGTGTCGATGCTGAGGCTCTCAAGCTTGGTGGGCAAAACCCTTACGCGGTAGCCGTTCTCAAGCCAACGGAGTTGCTCCAGACTCTCGCACTTCTCGAGGTCGCCGGGGGCGAGTTTCGTGAGCTTGTGGAGAGTTGCCGTGCGGTATGCGTAAAGGCCGATATGATTCCAATAGTCGTGGCTTGACTGCCAGTCGTGCTCTGCCACGCCGCGGAGGTATGGTATGGGTTGGCGGCTGAAGTAGAGGGCGTCGCCCTGCGCACTGATCACCACCTTCGGCTTGTTGGGGTTGAAGAGGTCCTCGCTGTTGTCGGCGTGCTTTACGAGGGTGGCTATCTCCACCGTCGGGTCGTCGAAAGCGCTGGTGAGTAGGGCCACCTGCTCGGGCTTGATGAATGGCTCGTCGCCCTGGATGTTGACCACTACGTCATACGTGCGTCCGTCCTCAGCCTCGACTTTGCTCACGGCCTCGGCGCAACGGTCCGTGCCGCTGCGATGGTTGGTGGAAGTCATTACCACGCGGCCTCCGAATGCCATCACTGCCTCGGCTATGCGCGCGTCGTCGGTGGCTACGGCCACGTTCTTGAGGGTTTTCCTTACTTGTTCATAGACGCGCCTGATCATTGGCTTGCCGCCGATGTCGGCGAGTGGCTTGCCTGGGAAGCGTGTCGATGCGTAGCGTGCCGGGATGAGGCCGAGTATGTTGTCTTTCTCCATGTCGAACTGTGTTTTTTGTCTTTTTACTTTTCCGCAAAAATAACTACTTTTGGCGTTTGCTATCGCTCCGGCGGCCTACTTTTTAGGTCTTGGCACCCTTGCGAGTGCCGTGCTCACTTTCCCGTGGCGATAGACGTTTTTGGCTTCCGCATCTCCCCTCTGTTCCTCTTGCGACGGTCATCTCCCCTATCTTTCAATCTGATATATGGTGGACAATTCTGAGATAAAAGCCCGTTTCGGCATCATCGGCAACGACCCGGAGTTTCTTCGGGCCATCGATATGGCCGTCCAGGTGGCCCCTATTCAACTCTCCGTGCTTATCATTGGTGAGAGCGGTGCGGGCAAGGAGGCCTTCCCGCAGATTATCCACGCCTTCAGTGCACGCAAACACAACCCTTTCGTGGCAGTCAACTGCGGCGCGATACCCGAAGGCACCATCGATTCCGAACTCTTTGGGCATGAGAAAGGAGCCTTCACCGGCGCTCTCAATGAACGAAAAGGATATTTTGAGGAGGCCAACACCGGCACCATCTTCCTCGACGAGATCGGTGAACTCCCCCTCGCCACGCAAGCCAAGCTCCTCCGTGTCCTCGAAAAAGGCGAGTACATGCGCGTCGGCTCATCCCTCGTCAAGAAGACCGACGTCCGAATAGTGGCAGCCACGAATGTCGACCTCGAGAAAGCCATCCAGGCCGGACGCTTCCGCGAGGACCTCTTCTACCGCCTCAATGGCGTCCTCATCCGCATCCCGCCTCTCCGTAAGCGCAAAGGCGACATACCGCAACTTTTCCACAAGTTCACCTCCGATTTCGCCGACCGCAACCGCATCCCGCCCGTCCGCCTCACACCCGAGGCTCAAGCAGCCCTCGTCTCATACGAATGGCCGGGCAACATCCGCCAGCTCAAGAACGTAGCCGAGCAACTTACGGTCCTCGCTCCCGAGCGGACTGTCTCCGAGGAAGCCATCCGACGCTTCATCCCGACGACCCAGCCCACCGTCAAGATGCTACCCCAAGTCGACGGCGCGCATGAGCAAGCCTTTAGCTCCGACCGAGAGATCCTCTACAAGATCCTCTTCGACATGCGCAACGACGTCAACGACCTCAAGAAGCTCGTCCTCTCCCTCATCAACAACGATGGCGGCTCCCAATCCCTGAGCCAGGAGAGCCTTCAGCTTATGAAGAGAATCTACTCCCCCTCCGACGAGCCGCAGCACAAGGCGACGCCCGAACTCCATCTGGCCGAGTCGGCTGCCGAACCCATCATTGCGCAATCAGCCGCCACGAGAGTGGACCACCTCTCCACGGGCTCCCTCAAAAACCAGGTGATTGACATCACGCCCGTCCGCCCCTCCGACGATATTCACGACGCCGAGGAGCTCCGCCCTGTCTCAATCGCCGACAACGAGAAGGAGCTTATCCGCCGTGCCCTCATCAAGAACAAGGGCAGCCGACGAGTCACGGCCCGCGAACTCCAAATCTCCGAGCGCACGCTCTATCGCAAGATCCATGATTATGGCCTCGATGACCTATAAGAATATCAAGAATATATTGGCAAGGCTCTCACGCCCGGCTCTCTTCGCCCTCGCCGCAGTCGTTGTGGCGACGCTCTCGGCATGCACCATCTCAATCACCATGAGCGGCGCGTCCATCCCTGAGAACCTCCACACCTTCTCGGTCCAGTATATCAACAACCGAGCCCCGCTCGTCAACCCTGAACTCTCCTCGACCCTCACAGAGGGCCTCAAGGACCGCATCCAGAACGAGAGCCGTCTGGGCCTCGTCAACGAAAATGGCGATGTCGATTTCTCGGGCGACATCACTGCCTATTCCACCCAGCCTATGGCCCTCAAGGCCGACGCCGTCTCTGCGCAGACCCGCCTCACCGTGACTTGCAAAATCCGGTGCCGCAACTCCAAGGACCCGCAAAAGGATTGGGAGCAAACTTTCTCGGCCTACCAGGACTACGACTCCGAGAACAACCTCGCCGATGTGGAGTCCGACCTCGTCGAACTTATTGTCGATGAGATTACTGAGAATATTTTCAATAAGGCTTTTGCCGACTGGTAAACCTTACCGTTACACATCTTTCACGGCCCGATTTTCTTGACGCAAGAGCAATTCTATAGCGCCATTGATAACCCCGATGGCATAACCCCCGACGTGGTGGACTCCCTGGCCCAGACGGTCAGGCGCTTCCCTTATTTCCACGCCGGCTGGATGCTCTTTGCCAAAGGTCTCCACGACTCCGGCAGTGCGCATTTCTCTGCCGAACTCAAGAAGGCTTCCATCCACGTCTGGGACCGCGGAGCCCTCTTTTGGCTCGTCAACGGAAGGGATGAGAATGGCGCGCCACTCCGCAAGTCCCGAACTACGGAGGACCGCAAGCCGCAACTCGCCCCCGTGACCCAAGCTCCTGCTGAGGAGGCTCAGCCCAAAACAACCGAGACGCAGCCCGTTGTCTCAAATGAAGAAGATGCGCCGACGGAGAATGTACAAAAAGTAGAACAGGAACCCCAAATAGTTCCACCCCCGCAGTCGGAACCTCTTCTGCCTGAGCCTCAGCCCTCAACCCCGCCATCCGAGAAACGCCCAAAGGCGAAAGTCCTAAGCCCCGTCTCTCCCGTCGCTCCTGACTATTTCTCCGGCGTGTCCGACGACCTCGGTGAACTCGACCTCGGTTCTCCCGCGCAACCCGCGTCGACCTACGAGCTCACTTATTCCGACGACCATTTGCGCCGCCCAGCCGAGCGTTACACCTTTGCCGATTGGCTGGATTACGTCTCCGAACGCAGCAATATCAAGGACGAGGAGGCGCAGCAAGATCGCCATACGAAGCAGAACCGTCTGATAGATAAGTTCTTGGAAGAACCTGTCGAGCGAATCCAAGCTTCTCCCGCCCGCTCCATTACCCAATCCGACGCCAAACGCATCGAGGAGCAAAGTGTCTCGGAGAATGACGATATCCTCACAGAGACCCTTGCTTCTATCTACCTGAAACAAAAGCAATTTGACCGTGCTGTAAACATATTTAAAAAGCTTTCTTTGAAATATCCCGAAAAAAGTAGTTACTTTGCGTCCCGAATTGCAGATATCCAAAAGCAACAATATTCTAAAATATAACATTACAATAATATGTTCGACGTAGTCGTTTGGCTGATGCTCGTTGTCAGCGTCTTTATGATAATCATTGTCCTCGTTCAGCGTTCTAAGGGCGGTGGACTTAACCAGAGCTTCGCAAGCCAGCAGCAGATTATGGGTGTCCGCAAGTCCACCGACTTCGTCGAGAAGGCTACCTGGACTCTCGCTTGCCTCCTCCTCGTCTTCTCCCTCGCTTCTGTAGCTGTCTTCCCCTCCGCGTTCTCTTCTAGCGACGAGAGCGGTCTCGACCAGCTCATCGACAACAAGATCGGCAACGAGGCTCAGCAGGCTCCCGCTTTCGACGCGCAGGCTCCCGTTGAGGATGCCGAGGCTACCACTTCGGAGGCCGCTCCCGCAAGCTCTTCCGAGCAGTCTTCCGACGCTCAGTAATATTCTGGAGATAATAGCGTGACGAGGTTTCTCTACTCCACGCTCCTTCCATAAAAAACGGGGGCGGATGCACATCGGCGTACGATGAGCATCCTCCCCCTTTTGCTTTCTTTTGCGATACGCTCAGCTACACATCTATGGCCAATAAGAAGAAATACCAGCTGGTAATCGTCGAGTCCCCTACCAAAGCTAAGACCATCGAGAAGTTCCTCGGAGGCGATTTCGTCGTGCGCTCTAGCCAAGGTCATATCCGCGACCTCAAGAAGAACAATTCGGGTGTGGATATCCAAAATGGCTTCTTGCCAGTCTACGTCATCCCCGACGACAAACAAGAGACGGTAGCCGAGCTCACCAAACTCGCTAAGGGCGCAGATCAAATCTGGCTCGCGAGTGATGAGGACCGCGAGGGAGAAGCCATCTCTTGGCACCTCGCCGTCGTTCTCAACCTCGACGTTAAAACCACCAAGCGAATAGTTTTCCACGAGATAACCAAGGGGGCTATCCTCAAGGCCATCGAGTCGCCCCGGCATATCAATATGGACCTTGTGGACGCTCAGCAGGCCCGCCGTGTCCTCGACCGCATCGTGGGCTTCGACCTCTCGTCGGTTCTCTGGCGTAAGGTCAAGAATGAGCTCTCCGCCGGCCGTGTCCAGTCCGTGGCCGTCCGCATCCTCGTGGATCGAGAGCGTGAGATTCTCGCTTTCTCTCCCAAATCTGGCTTCTCCGTCTCTGCCCTCTTCGGCCTCTCCGCCGATGGCAAGATGTATTCCTTCAAGGCCGACCTCAACACTAAGTTCGACGACATCGACCGTGCCGAGGCCTTCCTCCGACAGTGCGCTGGCGCAAAGTTCAGCGTATCCTCCGTCGAGAGCAAGAACCTTACAAGGCAACCCGCGCCGCCTTTCACTACCTCCACACTACAGCAGGAGGCAAGTCGCAAACTCGGCCTCTCGCCACAGAACACCATGCGAATTGCGCAAGAGCTCTACGAGGCGGGTCTCATCACATATATGCGTACCGACTCGGTAAACCTCTCCGACACGGCTCTCGAAGCCTCGCAGAAAGCCATCGAGTCCACCATGGGCGCACAGTACCACCAGCGCCGCCAGTTCCGCACAAACACCAAGGGTGCCCAGGAAGCCCACGAGGCCATCCGCCCCACCGACATCTCGGTGCCGCAAATTCAGCCCGTCCCCGGCGCACGCGACGACGATGCCACACGTCAGGTCAAGCTCTATCACCTCATCTGGCTTCGTACTGTTGCCTCCCAAATGGCTGATGCCCAAATTGAGCGCACCACCATTTTCGTCGACACCCCCGACCCCAAGGCGCGCTTCTCCGCCTCCGCCAACGTCATCAAGTTCGACGGTTTCATGAAGCTCTATCTCGAAGGCTCAGATTCCGACGATCAGTCTGATGACTCTGAGGCTCAGCTCCCAGGAGTAGTGGCAGGCCAAGGCCTCAACCTCCTCACACTCGACAGCCGCGAGCGTTGGAGCCAGAAACCCCCGCGCTACAACGAGGCGGCCCTCGTCAAGAAACTCGAGGAGATGGGTATCGGCCGCCCATCTACCTACGCACCTACAATCTCCACCATCATGAACCGCGGCTACGTGGCCCGCGATTCCCGCGAGGGCTCGCCCCGCAAGTTCCGCACTCTCGAGCTGAAAGACGGCGACGTCGTCCGCTCCGAGGCTTCCGAGAATGTTGGAGCCGAGAAGAATAAGCTCTTCCCGACGGACATCGCCATGGTGGTCACCGACTTCCTCCAAAGCCACTTCTCCGAGGTCATGAGCTACGACTTCACTGCCAATGTCGAGACTCAGTTCGACGAGATAGCTCTCGGCAAACTCAAGTGGCAGGATGTCATCCGTAAGTTCTACGAGCCTTTCCACCTTAAGATAGATGACACACTGGAGCATGCCCAGCGTTCCTCTGGCGAGCGTGAACTCGGTGTCGATCCCAAGTCCGGCGAGAGGGTGTTTGTCCGCATCGGCCGCTTCGGACCTATGGCTCAGATTGGTGAGACTGTCGAGGACGGGCCAAAGCCCCGTTTCGCTTCCCTCCGCAAAGATCAGCATCTCGAGACAATCACTCTCGATGAGGCTCTCAAGCTTTTCGACCTTCCCCGCAATCTCGGAACTTACGAGGACAAGGATGTTGTCATAGGCGTAGGCCGCTTCGGCCCATATATCCGCCACGACAGCAAGTTCACCTCCCTCAAGAAGGAGGACGACCCCTATACCATCGACCTCGAGACGGCTATAACGCGCATCGAGGACAAGCGAGAGGCCGACCGAAACAAGCTGATTAAGAAGTTCGACGAGAACCCCGATATCCAAATCCTCAACGGCCGCTGGGGGCCCTATATAGCCTACGGCAAGGCTAACGTCAAGATTCCGAAGGGAACAGACGCTGCCGCCCTCACCCTCGAGCAATGCCTCAAATTCTGTGAGGAGCAGGGTGCCGACCCCACAAAACGCGCCACAAGGACATCATCAAAAAAAACAACAGCGTCGCAAACGACTGAGAAACAGGCTGCTAAAAAGTCTACTACTAAATCGGATGCAATTAACGCAACACAAAAGAGTAAATAATCGTATCAGTGGACGTAATATAATGCTTCGATGAGCGTTTTATATTTAAGTACTATGAACATCATCGGCGGTTATATTCAGGCAGTCAATGAAAAAATACTCAATTTTGACGCTTATCCACTTGTCAACCAATCTGATAAGAGTATCGATAACGTCGCTATGTCGAGATTTTTTCCAATAAAGTGTTTATTATCGGCATTTTTTGCCTTAATTTGCGCTTTGTACTGCACTTCGGCGCGTGCTCAGAATGAGCCCCAGTTCTCTGGTGCCTTCCTGATGCCTACCGTCGTCAACCCTGGTGCCGCCGGCCGCTCTGGTATGGTGGATGTTTCGGCGGCCTTCCGCCAGCAATGGGTTGGCTTCGATGACGCTCCAAGGCAGTTCATGATAGCGGCCGATGCCGAGCTCAAGTTCTTCAAGAATTTCCACGGCGTAGGTGTTATGGCTCTCCAGGATAAGGTTGGCCCCGTGACGGCTCTCCAACTCTCTGCCTCCTACTGCTATCACATCTACCTCGACAAAGGTCTCCTCGGCCTCGGCTTGAGGCTTGGCGCTTATAACGCTAAGTTCGAGACCTCCGATCTCTCGACGTCAGCCTCCACGTTGCCCGACGGCTATCACCAGGAGTCTGACGAGGTCCTTTCGGGCGCAGATGACAGTCAGACGGCTTTCGACCCCGGCTTCGGTGCTTTCTACCAATCCGACGCTTCGTTCCTGAGCCTCTCCATCCTCCACCTCACAGCTCCGACGCTTGAGCTCAAGAGCGGTGGCGAGTTCAACATCAGGCCGGTGCTCCACTTTGGGGCGGGTCACCTCTTCGGTCGCGACATCCGCGTCAGGAGCGTTGAGCCAAGGCTTGCGCTGAAGACCGACTTCGCTTCGTGGCAGATGGAACTCTGGCTCAATGCGAATTTCAACCCGCGCTTCTGGTTCGGACTCGGTGCCCGACTTCAGGACGCTCTGCTGGCCTCCACGGGCGTCCGACTCAAAAACGGTCTCGACATCTCGTATGCCTACGACTTGAGCCTCTCAAAGCTCAAAAGATATAACACCGGCTCCCACGAGGTGGTCCTACGCTACTCAATCGACTTGAGCCGCGAAAAACCAACCAAACGATACAAGAGCGTTAGAATATTGTAACTAAAACAGGACACACACTGATTTATATATGAAGAGAGACGTAGCGTTTTATGCTGTGGCCATGATGCTTATCACCGGCTGTAGTGGAACAACCAACGGCGAACTTGTCGGCGTTGAGCGCGGCGCGCAGTTCTACGAGCCTGACCCTTATGGCATGGTTTTCGTGCCCCAAGGTAGCTTCAACATGGGACAGAACGAGCAGGATGTTGCTGCCCTTACAAACGCACTTACAAAGACCGTCTCTGTCAGCTCCTTCTGGATGGATGAGACAGAGATCACCAATTCTGAGTACCGCCAGTTCGTAAACTGGGTCCGCGACTCTATCGCCCGTAAAACACTCGCCGCTGAGAACGACGAATTCTTCCTCCCCAACCAGGATGATGTTGAGGATGAAGAGGATAAACTTCTCGATTGGGACCAGGAACTCGATTGGGCTGACGAGAATTATTCAGAAACCCTCAAGTCTCTCTATTACGATAAGACTGAGCGCTTCTCGCGTGAGTCACGTCGCCTCGATAACCGTAAGTGGATCTACCAGTACTGCTGGGTAGATATGCAGGAGGCCGCTAAGCTCGAGAATCGTTACAAGACTGACGTGGACGAGAACGGCACCGTCACCATTCGCTACGAGGGCACTGTCCGCGACGCAAACGGTGAGCTGCAGGATCTCGCTCAGGTAGGCCGTATGGGCTTCCTCAAGAAGGATTATGTTCCTGTCTACCCCGACACCCTCGTTTGGATTGCCGACTTCACATATTCTTACAACGAGCCTATGGCTCGCACATATTTCTGGCATCCTGGCTATGATACGTATCCTGTCGTAGGTGTCAACTGGAAGCAGGCCTCTGCTTTCTGCGTATGGCGCTCTAACCTCCTCAACGACTACCTCAACAAGGAGGGTCAGCCTATGGCAATGGACTACCGCCTCCCGACCGAGGCCGAGTGGGAGTACGCTTCCCGTGGTGGCATGGAAGGTGCCATCTACCCTTGGGGTGGTTACTACACCCGCAACAATCGTGGTTGCTTCGTAGCTAACTTCAAGCCCCTCCGCGGCCGCTACACCGACGACGGCTCGCTCCGCACTTCGTCTGTCTCCAGCTACGCTCCCAACGACTACGGTTTGTACGATATGGGTGGCAACGTCTCCGAGTGGACCTCTTCCGCATACGATGAGTCTTCATACGTGTATATGCACGATATGAACCCCGACTACAAGTACAATGCTTACGACGACGATCCTATCGTTATGAAGCGCAAGGTTGTCCGCGGCGGTTCTTGGAAGGACATCGCTTACTACTGCCAGTGCGGCACACGCAACTATGAGTATCAGGATTCTGCTTGCTCGTTCATCGGTTTCCGTTGCGTACGCGACTACATCGGTGAGTAATATAATCAGTAAAACTCTATACCCTAAATAAAGATCTTATGACTCTTACAGAATTCGTCACTAGCCCCGCTTACAAAAAGTTCATGGGTTATGTCTACGGCTTCGGTGCCGCTGTCGCAATCCTCGGTGCACTCTTCAAGATCCTCCACCTCCCCGGCGCAAGTATCATGCTTATCTGCGGTCTGGGTGTCGAGGCTATCATCTTCGCCCTCTCCTCCTTCGAGCCACCTCATGAGACCCCGGATTGGAGCCTCGTCTATCCCGAACTCGCAGGCCTTGAGGCTCCCGCTGAGCGCCGTAGCAACAAGGGTAATGGTGGCGCAAGCTTCGCTGATGTTCCTGATGTCGATATGAGCAAGCTCTCCGACGGCCTCAAGAAGCTCACCTCAACCACCGAGAACCTCTCCGAGATTGCTGACGCAACTGTAGCGACCAAGTCATATCTCAATAACGTCAAGTCCGCTTCCGACTCTCTCAACCAGTTCTCTGCAGCTCAGAGCAGCGTTTCCGAGGCTGGCAACAAGCTCGCTGCCAAGATGGCCGAGGAGAGCGACAAGTTCTCTAACTCCTTCTCTAAGTTCAACAACGCTTTCGCAAGCCAGAGCGACGCAGCTTCTAAGCTCGGCGCTAACATGACCGAGATCAGCAAGGCTTACGAGAAGCAGCTCCAGGGCATCAACAGCCAGCTCGAGAGCACTAAGAGCGTAGCAAACGGCCTCTCTTCCATCTCCTCTGAGATCCAGGCTTCCGCCGAGGGTGTCAAGGCTTACCGTCAGCAGATCGAGAGCCTCTCGAAGACTGTCAGCGAGCTCAACAACATCTATGGCAATATGCTTAGCGCTATCCGCCGTTAAGTTCTCTTTGCGCGGTGACGCAAAGACCGCGCGGAAATCATTTTCGTATAACGCTAAAAGCACTGTATAATGAGTGGTGGTAACTGTCCGGAAACCCCTAGACAGAAAATGATCGGCATGATGTACCTCATGCTGACCGCCATGCTCGCCCTCAACGTCTCTGGTGACCTCCTCAACGCCTTCACGCTCGTTGATCAGAGTATCCGTAACCAGAAGACCTCGACCGAGGAGAAGCTTGGCCTGTCTTACTACAATTTCAAAGCTAAAGAAGAGCAGAACCCTACCAGGGTTAAGCCCAAATATGACCTGGCGATGCAAGTCAAGGCTCAGTCCGACTCCGTCGTCAACCTCATCCAGAGTTATAAGAACCTCATCATCGTAACCGCCGACGGTCAGCTCAACAACGAGAAGTCCCCTGAGGACGGCCTCCTTGCCAAGAGCGACCAGGATAAGGCCGCACAGGTTATGATGGTAGAGCAGGCCGGCGCCCGCGCAAAGGACCTCAAGGAGTGCCTCAACGCATACCGTGATGCTATGATCAAGGCTTGCCAGCCGGACTCTGGTCTTCCTCTCGATTCTATGCTCATCTCCTCCATCACCAAGATGATCAATACTGAGGATGGTGAGAACTCTGAGAGCCACGAGCGTATCACTTGGGAGAGCCAGCAGTTCGAGCACCTCCCAATCGCTGCTACCCTCGGCCTCATGAGCGCAATCCAGAGCAATGTCCGTAACGTCGAGACCGATGTCATCAACTACCTCTATAAGTCGATTGACGCCGCCTCCTTCAAGTTCAACGTCCTTGTGCCTCTCGTAATCCCTGAGTCGCAGTACGTCATCCAGGGTGGCACCTACAAGGCCGACATTATGCTCGCCGCTTACGACGACACCATGGAGCCTATCGTCTCTGTTGGTGGCAATACTCTCCCAACCGAGGGTGGTCGTGGTAAGTACTCCGCTGCAGCATCTTCTGTCGGTATGAAGTCTTACGACGCTAAGCTCCAGATCCCTGACCCTGTCACTGGTGCTCTCAAGGACTACAGCGTTACCGGTACCTATGAGGTCGGCGCTCCCAACCTTGTTGTCTCAGCAACCAAGATGAACGCTATGTACCGTGGCCTCCCCAACCCCATCGAGGTCTCTGTAGCAGGTGTTTCCCCTTCTGACCTTACTATTGGCTGCAATGGTGGTACTATGACTGGAAATGGCACCGATCGCGTCGTTAAGCCTGGTTCCGCCAGCACTGTAACCATCTCGGTTTCTTCCCATGCTGATGGCAAGAATCAGAGCTTCGGCTCCAAGACTTTCCGTGTCTTCGATGTGCCTAACCCTGATATGCTTCTCAGTTGTATGACTAATGCAAGTGATACTAAGCAGAAGAAATCTGACGTCTTGAAGTCTACTGTTAAGGCGAACCTTAAGGACTTCCTTTTCGATGTAAACTTCGAGGTTAAGTCGTTCGATGTCTCTTGTATCAGGAACGGTTCACTCCGTATCGAGTCTTGTAAGGACACAAATGGTAAGTTCTCAAAGCAGGCCGTAGACGTCATCAATGCTGTTCCAAAGGGCGGTAAGCTCTACATTGATGCGGTTAAGGTTGTTGGTCCTGACGGACGTGTACGTTCTGTAAATGGTTTCACAATTACCGTGAACTAAATCTGTTAGTAAGATATTATGAAGAAGTTGTTTTTGCTTCTGGCTATTATTTTCGCGTCACCTGTCTATGCGCAGGATGATTATGACGAGGAAGAGGATGGCGAAGAGGTTATAGATGAGGACGAGTCTGGCGAAGAGGTCGTTGACGGCATTGTTAAGAAGCAGCACGTCAAGGAGAAGAAGCCCCTTATGCCCGCTTATGTTCGTGAGGCTAATGTCCTTTGGTCTAAAACCATTTGGAGGATTATCGATCTCCGCCAGAAGCAGAATCTCTACCTCTACTACCCGACTCAGGATATCGACGACCGCAAGTCTCTTGCGCGTGTCCTTTACGAGGGTGTCGAAAGTGGTGAACTCACTGGCTACAATCCTAATAGCGACCGTGAATTCGAGACCAAGATGACTCCGCTGGAGATCTGTGAGAAGATTCTTCGTCTTGATGACACCGAAGCTACTGTAGACTCTGTCGTGACTGTTAACCCCGAGACTGGTCAGGAAGAAGTTCATTATGCTACTCAGCTCAGCGCTTCTGGCTTCACTGCAATTAAGCAGATAAAAGTTAAGGAAGTCTGGTTCTTCGATAAGAAGTATGGCCGTATGAACGTCCAGATTATTGGTCTCTGCCCTATCGGTTACCGTACTATGGACGGTGGTGCAAAGTTCCCTATGGATTTGTTCTGGATCTACTATCCTCAGGCTGCTGACCTTCTCGCTCATCAGGAGGCTTATTCTTACAAGAATGATGCTCAGCGAGTTTCTCTCCGCGATAAGCTCGAGACAAGGCAGTTCGATAGCTATATCTTCCGCGAGTCTAATGTCTACGACAACCGAGCCATTGTCTCTACCTATGCTAATGGCCTCGACCAGAACCTTGAGTCGCAGAACATTCAGGCTGACATTTTCCAGCATGAGCACGATATGTGGCAGTTCTAATCTCCACTTCGCTTAAATGATACTGAGGGAAGCCCCGTCCGTGGTGGCTTCCCTCTTTTTTTGTATCCTTCGGATAATGTATGTGTGCTCCACCCAAACATTATACTCAAACCGACGTAAAAACGCCTCGACAGTAGACATAACTAACCTAACTTATTTATGCGTTTTTATAATCTCACCGGCAAGCCATTCTATGCCTTCGCTGTAGCGTCGCTTCTCACTGTACTTCCTTTTGCTTCTTCGTGCTCCGAGTCCGACGACCCTTCCTCTGAGGATGGCAACAAGTCAACGACACTATCCGAAGACACCGTCAAGACCAAGCAAGACGCCCTTGAAGCTCTCCGCGAGAACTCAATCGACCTGGCAGTAACAGGCGGCGCATATAATATCCAACCCACTACGGCCAGCATCACCGCCCGCTTCAACGACGACTCCAAGCGTCTCCATTCAGCCCAAATAGCGATAATCCTTACCGACAACCCTACCAAAGTCCTCGACTTCGGCAAAGGTTGCACTGAGATTTATATCTCCCCATCATCAATAGACGACGACGGCATTTGCATTGTCCACGCCTCCCATCTGATTTCCAACACAACGTACCGCTACCGCGCCTACTATCGTTATAATTCCGAAAAGTCTCAATTGGGTGAAATAAAGACCCTTACTACCCCCGTGTCCGAATATTTCGAGGCGGAGGCTGTAGACCTCGGACTCTCCGTCCTCTGGGCATCCGCCAATCTTGGTGCTGAACGCCCATATCAGTCGGGACTCTACTATTTCTACGGTGAGCCAGACCGCAACGCCACTCTTGCCGATGTCAAAGACAAACTGCCGCAAAAAGACATTGCGGCTACTGATCTAGACCCCGCATATGTAGAGCTCGGCGACGGGTGGTCCAGTCCCACGCAAAAACAAATCCTTGAGCTGATAAACAACTGCACGTGGATTAAGTCCTCTCTCAATGGCTACAACGGCTACGAGGTCCACGGCCAAGGTGACTACTCCGGCAACTACATCTTCATCCCCCTCGCAGGTTATTACAACATCAACGACGTCCTGACCTCCTACGACAAAACCTTCAAACTCTGGGGCGGCCAAATATCATCCTCCTCAGACAGAGCCGTCTCCATTGAGCTAAACTCCGACGGCTCGCAAAGCTCTAGTCGCAGCAACACTTCCTGTAGGCTTCCCATTCGCCCTGTGAAGGCAAAATAGCGGCTCCCTTAATACTGCCGCAAAACATCTGCGTAAACCGTGCGCACCCGGCCTTTTTGCAATATCTTTGTAAAAGGAAATCCAACACGCACACCTATGAATACTTTTTGCGTCATCCTCGCTGGCGGCACAGGCACCCGTCTCTGGCCCCTCAGCCAGATTGCCAAGCCCAAGCAGTTCCTCGATCTCGCTGGGGTGGGGCGCACGATGCTTCAGCTCACCTACGACCGTTTCCGTGCCCTCTGCCCGCCCGAGAATTTCGTGGTGGTGACATTGGCCGAGTTCCACGACCTTGTCCGCGAGCAACTGCCGGAGGTCCCCGAAGCCAATATACTCTGTGAGCCTTTCAAGCGAAATACGGCGGCTGCCATTGCCTTCGCTTCGTCATACATCAAGCAGGTAGCCCCCGAGGCCACAATGGTTGTCTCCCCTTCCGACCATATCATCCTCAACTCCGACGTCTTCGTGCAGTCTGTCAGCGAGGCCGTGACCTATGCTGAGAACCATGACGACATCGTGACCATCGGCATCAAGGCATCCCGCCCCGACACCGCCTACGGTTACATCCAAGTGGGTGAGCCCGTCGAGAGTGGCAAGCAATGCTCAATCCACAATGTCAAGACATTCACCGAGAAGCCCAATGCCGAGATGGCGCAAGTCTTCTTCGATTGCGGTGATTTCTGCTGGAACTCTGGTGTGTTCGTGTGGAAACGCAGTGTCATCGAGGATTCACTGCGGAAATATATGAATTCCGTAATCGCCCCCTTCGATTCCCTCGACGCCATACCCTCAACGCATTGGACTCCCGCCGCCGTCCGCACTGTATATGAACAGTGTGAGACAATTTCGGTTGACTACGCCGTGCTCGAGAAGGCTCGGAATGTCGTTGTCTGCCAAACGGCCGCGCTCTGGAGCGATATCGGAGGCTGGAGTGCGCTCTACGAGCATAATGGCAAGGACGACCGAGGAAATGCCGTGGTCAGTGGCAACGCCCTCCTCAAAGATTCCAGCGGCTGCCTCGTACATGTTGATGGCAAAAATGTCTGTGTTGTCGAGGGTCTGCATGACTACATGGTCATCCAGCGCGGCGATGTCACTCTCGTCTGCCCGCGCGACCGTGGTGGCTTCATTTGGAGTTATGCATCGGAAATCAGGGCCGAAAAAGATTAAATTCAGCATTATTGCGTCATATTTTTGCGCAATGTTGTTGACTTTTACCATCTATTAGCTATTTTTGCCAAAATACGTATTGCGAACGGATGACGAGGCTCTTCGGATGCCCTCCCGTCGTATTCCGCAAAACGATTTTACCCTCTCTACCTTTTTGCGCACTAACAGCTAACAGTGAGACGTATATGCCCTATCGTCGACTGCCAAATACAGATCAGGCGCGCCTTCGTTCCCTCAAGGCCGCAATCGAGCAGGTGAAGTCAGTTTCGCCCGCCGCTCTCTGTTTCTCGCAGCGTACGGCCCTTGAGCTCGCGTCTTTCACTCCTCTCTTTGAGCAATCCGTCAAGCAATACCTTGACAGCCAGGAGAGGCGCACTTCCGTCAGCAAAGCAGTTGCCGAGACTGGCGATGTGGCGAGGCTCTACCTCTCCCACTTCATCCAGGTCTTCAATATGTGCATTGCCCGAGGCGAGATTAAAGCCGAGATGCGCACCAAACTCGGACTGGAAGAGTGCGGCGCGGCTGTGCCCGACCTCACTTCTAATCAGCAGGTTATAGAGTGGGGACACAAGGTCGTCGAAGGAGAAGAGGCTCGTATAGCTGCCGGTGGTGGCAACAGGATATACAACCCTTCGATTGCGGTAGTCAAGGTTAAACTCCAAATCTTCGAGGAGAACTACAACCGCCATCGCGACATCCTGCAAACCATACAGAAGTACCACGACAAACTCGATGAGATCCGTGGCCAAGCCGACGAGATTATCCTCAAAGTCTGGAACGAAGTAGAGGAGACCCTCGCACCAATAGACAGCGAAGAGAAACGCGAACGCTGCCAAGCCTACGGCATCGTCTACTTCTACCGCCCCCAAGAGCGACAAAAAGAGTTCCTGAACGGGCAACTCTAATCAATCCCTCTCGGTACCTACGCAAAACAAAGACAATAACTTATAACCCCTTATAAACTTACTATGGACGAAGAATTGGAGCTTATCATGGACGATGCCAAAGAGCAGATGGGCAAAGCCATTGAGCACCTCGACTACGAACTCGGCAAAATCAGGGCCGGCAAAGCTAACCCCCGAGTCCTCGACGACGTCAAAGTAGAGGCCTACGGCTCGCTCTCGCCCCTCAGCGCAGTGGCGAACGTCTCCGTCCCCGACCCGCGTACCATCGCTATTAAGCCTTGGGACAAGACCACCATCCCTCATATCGAGAAGGCCATCATGGCTGCTAACCTCGGCCTCAACCCCGACAACAACGGCGAGGTCATCCGCATCATGATCCCACCCCTCACCGAGGAGCGCCGCCGCGACCTCGCCAAGCAGGCCAAGCGCACTTGTGAGGACTCCAAGATCGCCATCCGCAACATGCGCCGCGACGCCATCGAGGAGCTCAAGAAACTCAAGAAGGACGGCCTCGCTGAGGATGTCCAGAAAGACAAGGAGGCCGATATCCAGAAACTCCACGATGCCTACATCAAGAAGATCGACGAGATGTACGTAGCCAAGGAGAAGGATATCATGACTGTCTAAAAAGACAGCCGTACACACTCCTCCCGAATTCTCCCCACCACTTCCCGTAGGAACCTATTTACAAACAGAAGTGTTATATCCGCGCCGCCGCGCTCGCAACCGTATTGCGACCGCGGCGGCTCTCTTTATCTCTCCATACCAACCCCGATGGCGTGATATACAGCGGAAAAAAGAGTATATTCGCGACTGCTTTACAAGCTGTTTTTAATTTTCCTCGGAATATTGCCTCTCCCCTGCGACTTATCTCTCCAAATCCCGGTAAGTGGGGGTGGGGAAGTCCATCCGGAGGCGTGGTAAGTCCGCCCAAGGCTAATTCCATAAATAAATCAAATACGAAGGGAGGCTCAACGCCCCTCGGACCTCAATAGATAACCATGTCAGAAGAGAAGAAATTCAAGCGAACCCTCGTCACCACGGCGCTCCCCTACGCCAATGGTCCCGTGCATATCGGCCACCTGGCCGGCGTATATGTCCCCGCGGATATCTATACCCGCTACCTGCGCTCCAAGGGCGAGGACGTCCTCATGATTGGCGGCTCCGACGAGCACGGCGTGCCCATCACCATCCGCGCTAAGAAAGAGGGCTGCACTCCGCAGGATGTCGTAGACCGCTACCACTCTATCATCAAGAAGTCGTTCGAGGATTTCGGCATCACCATGGATATCTACAGCCGAACCACCAGCAAGACCCATTCGCAGGTGGCTTCCGACTTCTTCCGCACCCTCTACGACAAGGGCGAGTTCGTCCAGAAGACTACTCAGCAGTATTATGACGAGGAGGCCAAGCAGTTCCTCGCCGACCGTTATATCATGGGCACGTGCCCCCATTGCGGCAACGAGAAGGCCTATGGCGACCAGTGCGAGAAGTGCGGCACCAGCCTCTCTGCCCTCGACCTTATCAATCCTCATTCCACCATCAGCGGCTCCAAGCCCGTCCTCCGCGAGACTACCCACTGGTATCTCCCCCTCGACAAGCACGAGCCCTGGCTCCGCAAGTGGATTCTCGACGACCACAAGGAGTGGCGTTCCAACGTCTACGGTCAGTGCAAGAGCTGGCTCGATATGGGTCTCCAGCCCCGCGCCGTCTCCCGCGACCTCGATTGGGGCATCCCTGTGCCCGTTGAGGGTGCCGAGGGCAAAGTGCTCTACGTTTGGTTCGACGCACCAATCGGCTACATCTCTAACACCAAGGAACTCCGCCCCGACGATTGGGAGAAGTGGTGGAAAGACCCCGAGACCCGTATGATCCACTTCATCGGCAAGGATAATATCGTCTTCCACTGCATTGTCTTCCCCGCCATGCTCAAGGCCCACGGCGGCTACAACCTCCCCGACAATGTCCCCGCCAACGAGTTCATGAACCTCGAGGGCGACAAGATCTCCACCTCGCGCAACTGGGCCATCTGGCTCCACGAGTATCTTGAGGAGTTCCCCGGCAAGCAAGACGTTCTTCGCTACGTCCTCACAGCCAATGCTCCCGAGACTAAGGATAACGACTTCACTTGGAAGGACTTCCAGGCTCGCAACAACAACGAGCTCGTTGCCATCTTCGGCAATTTCGTAAACCGCGTGGTTGTCCTCACCCACAAATATTTCGGTGGCAAGGTACCCGCCGTCGGTGCTCTCCAGGATATCGACCGCGAGACCATCGAGGCTTTCAAGGCTGAGCGCAAGGAGGTCGAGGCTCTCCTCGATGTCTTCCGTTTCCGCGACGCCCAGAAGGAGGCTATGAACATGGCCCGCATCGGCAATAAGTATCTCGCCGACACCGAGCCTTGGAAACTCGCCAAGACCGACATGGGTCGCGTGGCCACCATCCTCAACATCGGTCTCCAGATTGTTGCCAACCTCTCCATTGTCATGGAGCCTTTCCTCCCCTTCTCCGCAGCCAAGATTCTCAAGCAACTCGGTGTCGAGAAGATGCCTTGGACCAAGCTCGGTGATATGGATCTCCTCTCCGAGGGCCATGAGATTGGTCAGGCTGAGCTTCTCTTCGAGAAGATTGAGGATAGCGTTGTCGAGGCTCAACTCGCAAAACTCGCCGCCACCAAGCAGGCCAACGAGGCCAATGAGTGGAAGCCCGCTCCAATAGCCGAGACCATCGACTTCTCAGCATTCGAGAAACTCGATATCCGTGTAGGTCTCGTGACCGATTGCCAGAAGGTTCCCAAGGCCGACAAACTCCTCCAGTTCAAGATCGACGACGGCCTCGGCGGACGCACTATCGTCTCCGGCATCGCCAAATACTACAAGCCCGAGGACCTCATCGGCAAGCGAGTCCTCTTCATTGCCAACCTCGCTCCCCGTAAACTCAAGGGCATCGAGAGCCAAGGAATGATTCTCAGTGCCGAGGACTTCGACGGCAACCTCTCCGTCGCCATCCCCAGTACGGATGTCCGCCCCGGCTGCCAAGTCAAATAAGCCGAGGCTGATGACTGCCCCCGACTGCACACGACACCTAAGGTGCTGACGCATAATGCAAGCCTTAGCCCCCGTTTCCCGCTCCTGCGGACGGTGGCTGAGGCTTCTTTTTGCTCCGCCAATACGATAACCCCAAATCAGTCCTCCCCACTTATGCCTTCCTCCTCAAACAAGAATATCGGCAAGCACGACTACTTTTTGCCCCAAACTAAGAAGTCGGCAAAGTCCCAGTCTCGTGACGACGATTTCCTCTGCGTGATAGACGAGGGGCAGGCTGTGGCCAAAGAACCATCTTCCGGCTTGTACTCTAAGCAGGAAAAAATCGAAGACAAGGCTGCGGAAAAGGCCGACAACACCCTCCAAACCAATGTGCCCTCCGCCGAGCAACCTCGAGAGCGATTCCTCCGTCTTGGCCCTGACAAGGTTACGAATGTCGAACTCATTGCCATAATGCTGCGCACCGGCACCACCGAGAAGAATGTACTCGACTTGGCGCGCTATATCTATAACCTTTATGGGTGTAGCCTCCTGCGCATGGGTCAGGCTACCGTCGAGGATTTGATGCGAGTCAAAGGCTTGGGCGAGGCTAAGTCTATCGCCTTCGTCGCAGCCCTCGAACTTGGTCGCCGCCGTGCGATAGCGGAGCTCGACGGGACAAAAATAAAGTCGTCTGAGGATTGCTTCAATTATTTCAAGCCGAGGCTAGCGCATCTCTCTTGGGAGGAGCTCCATGCGGTGGCTGTCGATGGGCATGGCGGTGTCATTGGTGAGCGTCTCATTGCAAAAGGTGGGTTGAACGGCACTATGGTAGACCTCCGAATCCTGATGGGTGAGGTGGTCCGCATGGGATGCCAGGGGTTTATGGTGGCGCACAATCATCCTTCTGGCTCTGTCGAACCAAGCAGGCAAGATCGCGAACTCACAGAGCGGATAGTAAGGGCTGCGCGCACGCTCGATATCCGTTTCCTGGACCACGTGATCGTCCCCTGTGGCTCGGCCGACGACTCTTACTTCAGCTTTGCCGACCAGGGGCTGCTTTAGTCCCCGGGCACAATACAGAACTCAAAATCCTCTTATAGCATATTCTCTTAATCTCAGAAGGTTATGGATCTTTATATCATCGACAAGACAAACTCGGTCGTCAACAAGTATCTCGCCGAGATGCGCGACGTCAAAATTCAGAAGGACAGTATGCGCTTCCGCCGCAACATTGAGCGCATAGGCGAACTGATGGCCTACGAGGTCAGCAAGGAGCTCGACTATGCCCCGACGACCGTCACGACCCCTCTCGGCAATGCCGTGGTCAACGTCCCCGTAGATAGGGTTGTCGTCGGCACCATCCTCCGCGCCGGCCTGCCTATGCACACGGGCGTCCTCAATGTCTTCGACGATGCCGAGAACTGCTTCGTCTCCGCCTACCGCGCCTACAATGAGAAGCATGAGGTGGAAATTCATCTCGGCTATGCCGCCACTCCAGACCTCGACGGCAAAGTCCTCATCCTTGCCGACCCGATGCTCGCCACGGGCTTCAGCATGGTCCAGACCATCAATCAGCTCACCAAATACGGCATCCCCAAGCATATCCACGTCCTCTCAATCATCGGCGCCCGCCCAGGCGTTGAGTACCTCAAGGACAACCTTGGCGACCTCCCCGTCACCCTCTGGGTCGCGAGCGTAGATCCCGTCCTCAACTCCGACTCCTATATCGTCCCCGGCCTCGGCGACGCTGGAGACCTCGCTTTCGGCGAGAAGAACTAAAGATCTCGCCCCATTGGGATTTCTAAGTCTGCCTATGCCGTGGTTTACATTAGGTTCTGTGTAAATCAGTGAAGTCTGTGGACAAGAAGGATGTCAGTGGAAAGAATAGATTACAAATAAGAATCTTATAAATGGCCTCGAAGACAAAAACCGTCTACGTCTGCTCTGAGTGCGGTGCCGAAAGCCCCAAATGGCTCGGCCGATGCCCTCAGTGTGGCGAGTGGAACACATACCAGGAGGAGCACGTCGTAGTAGACAAGCGCGAGTCGCTAAGCGGCATAGGCCCCTCGGGTTTGCTCACCGAGGTCAAGGCGGTGCCCCTCAGCAGCGTCCAGCAGAAGGACGTTGTCCGCTCTACGACCGCCAATGCCGAGCTCGACCGAGTACTGGGTGGCGGCATCGTCCCCGGCGCGCTTATCCTCATCGGAGGCGAACCGGGTATCGGCAAGTCCACCCTCGTCCTCCAGATGGCGATGCAGTTGCCCCGTCGAGTGCTCTACGTCTCGGGCGAGGAGAGCGTCCAGCAGATAAAACTCCGTGCCGACCGCATTAGCCGCGCCTCGTCCGACAACTGTATGGTGGTCTCCGACACTCGCATAGACACCCTGTCGCAGCATATCGACGCCACGCAGCCCGATATAGTCGTGGTGGACTCCATCCAGACAATGCAGACTGAGCGTACCGACTCCCTCCCCGGCTCCATAAGCCAAATTAAGGAGTGCACGGCCGTCCTCATGCGCATTGCCAAGACGCGCAACCTGCCCATTGTCATCATTGGCCACATTAACAAGGATGGTCAACTTGCCGGCCCTAAAGTCTTGGAGCACATGGTGGATGTAGTCCTCCAGTTCGAGGGCGACCGCAACCACCTCTACCGCATCCTTCGCTCCATCAAGAACCGCTTCGGCTCGACCAATGAGATTGGCATTTTCGAGATGATGAGCGACGGCCTTCGCGAAGTCTCCAATCCCAGCGAGATGCTCCTCGGCGAGTATGCGGCGGATCTCAGTGGCGTGGCTATAGCTGCGGCCATGGAGGGCGTGCGGCCTTTCCTTATCGAGACTCAGGCTCTTGTCTCTACTGCCGCCTACGGCACTCCGCAGCGTTCGGCCATGGGCTTCGATGTCCGCAGGATGAATATGCTCCTTGCTGTCCTCGAACGCCGCGCGGGCTTCAAGATTGCCGCCAAGGATGTCTTCCTCAATCTCGCTGGCGGCATCAAGGTTATCGACACGGCTCTCGACCTTCCCGTGGCTGCCGCCATCCTCTCTAGTACCACCGACACGGCCATTTCCCGCGGCACGTGCATGGCGGGCGAGATAGGCCTCTCGGGTGAGCTCCGTCCTGTGCCCCGCATCGAGCAGCGTATTTCCGAGGCTGCCAAGCTTGGTTTCTCGCGTATCGTAATCCCGCAGTCGTCGCGCATGGGTGCCATGTCCGTCGACATTGAGATTTGCCGTGTAGGCCGTCTTGCCGATGCATTCCGACTCCTTTTCCAATAAAATCTTTCTTCTTCTCTCTGCCCATTCCCCCAAAAAATACTCCCCCACTATAGCTAAGTAAAGCCCCCTCCATTATCATAACACACAAACTTGAAGAAGTTTTTCCCAATCTACGACATCAAGGCCATCGACCAGCGCACCACTGAGTTGCAAGGCATTGAGTACATACAGCTTATCGACCGCGCCGCACGAGCCCTCTGCGAATGGATTGTAGACCACTACACCCGTCGCCGAGTTGTAATCCTCGCTGGCCCAGGCAACAATGGTGCCGACGGTCTCGCCCTCGCCGCCCTCCTGATAGACAAGGAGTGGGTGGTGGACGTGCACACATACACGGGCCACAAGGGCTACCGCAGCGAGTGTAACGAGGCCTGCCTCGAAAGGCTCCGCGATGCCGAGATCGTAATCGACGAGAACGTGGGCGAACCCGAGATAGGGCAGGGGACTATTGTTGTCGATGCCCTGTTCGGCACTGGCCTCAAGCGTGAGCTCGATGGCCCGGCCGCGGCCGTCGTGAACTATGTCAATTCGCACCATTGTGAGGTGGTGAGTGTCGATATCCCCTCTGGCATTGGCAATGAGGACTCGTATCTCGATGTCGAGGCCCGTGCTGTCGTCCAAGCGGCTCACACCCTGTCATTCCAATTCCCCAAGATGGCGTTTTTCCTGCCCGAGCTTACTTGCTATATCGGGCGTTGGCATGTCCTCGACATCAAGCTTTCGCCCGAGGCAATCGAGGAGGCTCCCACCTTCATGTTCTACTCCACCAATGCCGAGGCAGCCAAGATTGTGCGCCACCGCGGCCGTTTCGCCCACAAGGGCACTATGGGGCATGCATTGCTCTTTGCAGGTTCCGAAGGCATGTCGGGTGCCGCAATCCTCGCTTCGAGGTCCGCTCTCCGCTCTGGCTGCGGTCTACTTACCACAGTCAGTGCCGAGCGATGCTATATCCCGTTGCAGACGGCAGTCCCCGAGGCTATGAACATCCCAAGCCGTGGTGCGGCGGAGTACATCACGTGGGACGAGCGTATGAATTTCGCCAAGGTGGCTGCTGTGGGCGTTGGTCCTGGGCTCAGCCGAGTGCCGCAGGCGGTGGATCTTCTTCGCAAGGTTCTCGAGACCTATGGTGGGCGAGTGCCTATCGTCATTGATGCCGATGGACTCTATGCTCTGCGCGCACTCCTCGACGAGGGTTTTGAGCTCCCAGAGGACGTTATCGTCACACCTCATCCCGTGGAGCTCGACCGCCTTACCGAGCCTCATACCGAGACTGTTGAGCGCATCGAGGCGTCGTGTCTTTTCGCCCTCCGCAACCGGTGCACCGTCGTGCTCAAGGGTGCTTTCAGTATGACTGCTTTGCCCGATGGCCACCGTATTTTCAATACTACGGGTAATAGTGGTATGGCCACTGCAGGTTCGGGCGACGTGCTTACCGGCGTGATATTGGGGCTCTTGGCGCAAGGCTATCCCGTATCGGAGGCCGCAGTCCTGGGCGTGGCTCTACATGCCGCCGCCGGAGATGCCGCTGCGGATGAGCTGTCGCCCGAGGCTATGACATCTATGGACATATCCGACCATATATCAACGGCGTATAAGATCTTCGCAAAGGCCTGATGCAACTCGCAACCGATTATATATTTCGGTTTTATAGCTCGATACGCTTGTAATTTCGAGAGTATTGCATTACCTTTGCACCGCTAAAATGCATAGGGCGGCCCGTTCGTCTATCGGTTAGGACGAGAGATTTTCATTCTCTAAAGAGGAGTTCGACTCTCCTACGGGCTACAATTAAAGCTTTCCAACTCCGGAGCCTCCGGCTGTGACACGTCCATCTCACTGTCCGACAGAATAGGCTCGTGGGAAACTCCAAGGTCAGGTTGCGGCGATGCTGACTTTCATCCGCCTCCTACGAAAAACTACCCCTCCTTAGGACTCCTCCCCGCCCGGGCGGCGCAAGGCTTTAACTTTTATCTAGCAAAAACATAAACTCAAATATTTTACAAACAAAGCAATGGCAAACCATCAGTCTGCAATCAAGAGGACTCGCCAGATAGCTGCTCGTCGCGAGCACAATCGCTACTACGCTAAGACCACCCGCAACGCTGTCAAGGCTCTCCGTCTGGCTACCGACAAGAATGAGGCAGCAGCTATGCTCCCCAAGGTGTCTTCCCTCCTCGACAAGCTCGCAAAGGTTAACATCATCCACAAGAACAAGGCAGCTAACCTCAAGAGCAAGCTCGCTAAGCACGTCAACAAGCTCGCCTAAGCTCTCGCAGCACAAGCTAAGCTGACTGACAAAAACTGGTGGCCCACTTCTTAGGGCCGCCGCCCCGAGTGGGTGCGATGTGGCGAAGAACCTGCACCCCATACATATCATGGCCCGTTCGTCTATCGGTTAGGACGAGAGATTTTCATTCTCTAAAGAGGAGTTCGACTCTCCTACGGGCTACGGCTTGCCCCGGTAACCTCGCTCTCTGAGCTAAGGTTGCCGGGGCAAGTCGGTTTTTATGGGTTTTGTCATCCCCCCCCCTCAAGAACAACACCTTTTGCCCGCTATGTAATTTGCAATGTGTTTCATTTTTCTCTCATATGTGCGGAAAATTGCAGTCTATTGCATTTTGGCGGACTTTTGCCTCTAAATTTGTAATGCAATGCAAAAACATTAAGGGTATGTTGATAGAGCGCTCGGAATATATGTCTATCCTCAAGAGGTGGAAAGACAAGCAAGTTATAAAGGTCGTTACAGGAATATGCCGTTGCGGGAAATCTTCTTTGCTGAAGATGTTTCTGGAGTACGTGATTAGCGATGGTGCAACTCCGCAACAAGTGCAACATATCAATTTTGAGGATATTGACAATGAGCCTTATCTTGACTATCATGCGTTGTATCGCCATGTGAGGGAGAACCTGCAGGAGGGGCGAATGAACTATCTTTTCTTCGACGAGATACAGATGGTTGACCAATTCCAAAAGGTGATAGATAGCCTATTCTTGCTCGACAACGTTGATATCTACGATAACGGCATCAAACAAATCTATGCGCTGGATTGGTTAATGGAGGAATAGTAATTGCCATTCATTTCACCTCCCTCCAAAAAAAATTCATCCCCCACTTTCCGAAAAACAAATAACAGCTATCGAAAGCCGTGTCGCAATATTGGCAAAAAATGCCAAATTGTGGACACGGCTTTTCATTTTGCGGCCATGTGCCATTAGATTTCACAATCGCCACTCCGGCAGAGCAAAACATAACGCACATTTTGCAAGTCCGGCTGTATATTCATAGCCTTCCCATAGCCAATGCCCATCGCCATTCGCCGCGGAAAGCGAAATCACCACTATCGAAACAAACTATCACCATCGTTTCGCACACCGATTGCCACGCCATATTTTCGCGTCGGTTTCAAAAAAAACAAACACAGACAATAAACAAACACATCTATGGCAAGCAACATCCTTCTCGCGGTTACGGCAGCAGTGTCTCCCGCCGACAATTTCGACTCCTTTATTATTCTCGGCGTAGTCCTTGGCGTCGCATTTCTCTTCGGTCTCACTAAGGTCTCCGAGCGTCGCGGCCGTCAAGCGTAAATCACCTTCACCCTCGATTCCAAATCAATGGAACTTTCGCAGATTGAGGCTGTTGTGGAGACGGCTGAGCAGGTGGATGCTATCCATCGCAGGCTCAAGGAGCTCGCTCTATTCCTCTCGGACTACGCCTCTGAACTCCTTGCCGTGGGCGCAACGTCGGCCCGCGTCGAGATGAATGTTGGCCGTATGGCGGGACATTTTGGCGCATGGGCGGACATCGCTATCTTCAGCAGCCATATCATAATGACCGTCACCGACAAGGAGACCCGCCACACCTATAGCGTTGTAGGTCGTTCGCGCCATCGCCCGATAAGCTTCCTCCGCAATACGTCGCTCAGCCGTATGAGCTGGCAGGTGATAGACTCCGATATGACGGTGGCCGAGGCTCGGCAAGCTTTCGATGAGATTGTGAGCGTCCCGCATGGCAATGTCTGGAAGGTGCTCGTGCTCACCAGCCTTGCCAATATGTCTTTCTGTTACCTCTTCGGGGGCGACGCTTGGGCAATGTTCGTTGTCTTCGTAGCCACGGCCATCGGCTATTGGGCGAAGATTAGCCTCCTGAGGCTGAAGGTTGACGCGCGTGCCGTGTTCGTCATCTCGGCTTTCTGCGCTACGATTATTGGCTGCGCCTGCTTCGTGTTCCATCTTGGCGAGACTCCAGAGGTTGCCCTCGGCACGAGCGTGCTGTACCTTGTGCCTGGTATTCCTTTCATCAATTCCATTTCCGATCTCATATACGGTCACAATCTTTGCTTTGTCTCCCGACTGACGAATGCCTCCGTGCTGACAGTCTGCCTCTCGGCGGGCTTTATCCTCGGCCTTATCGTCATGCGCATCGGACTCCTTTAAACCTGCCCTGCACCCTAGAACACATCTTGTCTCCCCAATCATTAATGACCAACAGATGATAGCAGTAGATATATTCCTCGATGGCGCATTTGCCGCGCTCGCCGGCATAGGCTTCATGAGCATCAGCAATCCGCCACGTATGGCATACCCGGCGGTGGCTGTCCTTGCCGCCATCGGCCACAGCATCCGCTATTGCCTTATGAACCTTGGCGGGATGCCCATCAGCATGGCTTGCCTCCTCGCAGCGCTCTCGATAGGTTTCCTCTCCATCCCTGCCGCACGCATTGTCCGCTGCCCCGCCGAGACGTTCTCTTTCCCCTCGCTCCTGCCCATGATTCCCGGTATGTACGCCTACCGCACGGTCCAGGCCATCGTCAAGTGCCTCCAGACTACAGACGAGCAGCAGTTTATGCATTGGCTCTATATGCTGACGTATAATGGACTGACGGCTCTCTGCGCCATAATGCTCATGGTGATTGGCGTTACGGTCCCTATATTCATCTTCAAGAAGTACTCTTTTGATGTCACCCGCGACGTGCGCAAGTAAGGCTAAGTCTCAAATTATACCTACCTTTGGCACAAACTTATTCAAGTCGAAAGTGGAACTGAGGCAACTGAAATATTTCGTGAAGGTGGGCGAGCTGCTCAACTTCACCGAGGCGGCTAAGGAACTCTACGTGAGCCAAAGCACGCTGTCGCAACAAATCCGCGCGCTCGAAGACGAGTTGGGCTGCCCACTCTTGGCCCGCGACAGCCATAGTGTATCCCTTACCGAGGAGGGGCGATATTTCCTCTCCGATGCCCGCCAGACCCTCCAGCATGCGCAGCAGTGCATAGACCGCATCGCGGACGTGCAAAACCTCGACGAGGGTGAGCTCAACATCGGCTGTACCCACTCCTTTGGCACCATCCTCCGCGAGACAATGCTCGACTTCACCAACCTCCACCCCAATATCCGCCTCAACGCCCGTTTCAAGACAATGGAGGAACTCATGGGTATGCTCCAACGCCAAGAGATCGACTTTGCCCTATCTTACAAACCTCATGAGACGTACGACAGCATCGAGAGCCATGTCCTCTTCGACAACAAACTTTGCGTCTTCCTCTCCGAGAGCAATCCCGTAGCCCGCGACCTCGCCGGCGGCACGATATCGCTCGG
Source organism: bacterium (assembly GCA_963643535.1). Lineage (GTDB taxonomy): Bacteria > Bacteroidota > Bacteroidia > Bacteroidales > Marinilabiliaceae > W3P20-009. Next base: position 48,172 of record CAVILU010000002.1, read on the forward strand.
CCGTATGCAGGAGCTTAAATATGCCATGCCAACCCGCGGAATGCAGGCGCGAAACCTCTTCGAGATGCTCATTGCGGACAAGGGCTACTCGTTCGATATCCGCCTCGAAATTAATGAGGTGAACACCATTACGGACATCGTCCGCAACAGCCAGTTTGCCACCGTCTTGAGCCGCGCGGCCGTGACAGCCCAATCTGGCCTCGCCTGCATACCTATCGACGTGCCTGGCAACAACATTGAGGGCTGTTTCCACCTCCTCCGCGGCAAGTACGTCAAGAAGTCCGTAAAGGAGTTTATACGCATCCTCTCCAGCAAAAACGCTGACAATCAGTTGCTACACCATTGGTTTGACTGAGTCCTTGTTGTTTTTATCTGCTGTCTCTCCTTGCATATCGTGTGTTCCCCTATATTTTGTTTTGGTACTTGTGGGGTGGTGGCTTAGCCTGTTTTTCCGCTCCACATTCTTTTTCTCCTTCTCACCACGTGAGGGTGAAATGGAAAAACGCCTCGGGCGTGAGACAAACGTAGTCTCGCCCGAGGCGTTTCCTGTGTTGTGCGCAGGATGCGCTATTGTGCTTTATTTGAGTGTCGCAATGGCCTCTTTCTCGCTGCCGGCGAGACGTACTTTTACTGTAGCCCCACCTCCGTTCGGGTTCTTGACTCCGCGGAGTAGTACTTGCGCATTGCCCATGAAAGCGTCAATCTTGGCTGTCTTGGAGCTCTCGCCGGCTGCAGGTCGCTCCTGCGCCTTGAAGCCGGGGTCTCCATTGCCCCAGCCGAGGATTTCTGCATCGCCCGCGACCTCAATCTCTATGGCGTCGCATGCGTCGGGTACTGCTCGGCCTTTCTTGTCGCGCAGTGTTATGTCTATCACTACGCAATCTTGTGTGCCGGAGATGGTGCCCTTGCTGGTCTCGAGCGTCACTTGCTCGGCGGCTCCTGTGGTCTCTATTCGTTGGGTTATTACCTTCTTGCCATTTTTATATCCGCGGGCTTCGAGGCGGCCGGGCTTGTATGTGGTCTTCCAGACGAGGTGGTCATCTTTCTCAAGTTTCTGGCGTCCGAGGCTCTTGCCGTCTTGCAGTAGCTCGACTTCGTCCATATTGCTGTATGCCCATACCTCAACTTCCTGACCTTCTTTGCCCTTAAGATTCCAGTGCGGGAAGATGTGGAGAATGGGCTCATTGGTCCATGCGGCCTTGAGGTAGAAAGCCTCATCCTTCGGGAAACCGCAATAGTCCAGGATTCCGAATTGCGAACCCGTGGCGGGCCACTTCATCGGGTTGGGCTCGCCGCGATAGTCGAAGCCAGTCCAGTAGAAGAGGCCTGCAGCCCAAGCGTTGTCGCGGTAGAATTTCCAGCCGCGGGCTATGACGTTCTTTGCGTGACCTTCGCGGTTCTCGCCCGCCATGTTGATGCTCTCCATCCATCCGCGGGTCGAGTCGGTCTCGTAGACGTTGCGAGTGCCGCATGCGCTGGTCTCCTCGGTGCCGACCACAACCCAATCGGGGTATGTCTTGCGCCTATTGTCGACATCGTTTTGAACAATGTAGTTATATCCGTGGATGTCAACCTGCTTCGTGAGGCCGAAGCCGCCCGAGTTGCCATAGGTGTAGAGTCGCGTGTCGTCTATCGTGCGGGCGTAGTCAATCATCGTGCGGGCAATCTTCTCGCCCTTCTCCGAACTTTCAATCCACCACTCTTCATTGCCTATGCTCCAGAGGATTACGCACGGATGGTTGCGGTCGCGGACAATCATGCGGCCGAGGAGGTCGAGGTGCTCCTTGTTGGTGCCCATGAGGCGGTTCTCGTCAATTATGAGCATGCCGAGCGAGTCGCAAGCGTCCAGCATGGCAGGCGTGCCGGGGTTGTGGCTCAGGCGGATGGCGTTCATGCCGAGTGCTTTGAGTTTCTTGATCTTGTAGCACCAGAGTTCTTTTGAGAGTGCGGTGCCCACGCCTGCGTGGTCGAGGTGGAGGTCCGAGCCCACAAGCTCTACTGCCTTGCCGTTGAGTGTGAAGCCTTCGGAGGTGCTCCACCCGAGGGTGCGGAGGCCTACTTTGGTCTCTATGGCGTCGAGCTCCTTGCCGTCTTTGCTGGCCGTGGTCCTAAGTGTGTAGAGGTACGGGTCGTCTACGCTCCAAAGGTGCGCGTTGGGGACTGTCAGAGTTGTCGTGCCTGTGGCCACGATGTTGCCCGTGGCGTCTGTGAGTGTGTTGCGCACTTCGCCCGTGGCTTGGGTCTCGACTGTGAGTTTGCCGTCGGTCCACTTGGCGAATACGTTGTCTATATGGCAATCCTTGTCGCGCTTGACGAGGTAAGCGTCGCGGTAGATGCCTGCGCCCTCATAGTACCAGCCCTCTTCTGTCGAGGCGTCGCAACGTACGGTGAGCACGTTGTCGCCGCCGTAGTTGAGGTATTCGCTGAGGTTATATTCCTGTGTGGCGTAGCCGCTTACCTCGTGACCGAGGTAGAAACCGTTGCAAAAAATCTCGGCGTTGCGGAAGATGCCTTCGAAGCGAACGTAGATGTCGCGTCCCTCGTCGGCCTTAGTAACTGTGAAGTGGTGGCGGTACCAACCGACATTGTTCTGCGGGTAGCGCCAGCCTACTTGCTTATAGCCGTGCGAGTGGCTGGCCTCGGCGGCGTATGGCAGGTCTACAACCCAGTCGTGGGGCAGTGTGACGTGTTGCCAAGCCGAGTCGTTGAACTCTGGGTTTGCGGGGCCTTGGTTTTGGCCGATGGCCTTGGTGAGGTAGGTGAAGTATTCCGTGCCATGGGTGTAGTCGGCCTCCATGGAGGCGGCGTTGCCGAGGTGAAATGTCCAGTCGTCATTGATGAGCGTAGTCTCGCGCTGGGCCGCGGCGGGTGTCAGTCCGAGGGCGAGGAGCATCAGGGCGTAAGCTTTCATCCTAATCCGTGTTTTGGTTTTGTTTACGCAAATTTAGGATTATTCGCTAACCGCGGAGGGCGCGGAATGTTAACAAGAGGTGGTGATTTCTTGCTCCAGGGTGGTTTTGTGTGTGAAAAAATAAAGTGTGTTTGGCGATTAATAATTTGACGCTAATAATGCAATGTGTCTGCCTAAGTTATTTGTTGTTGTCGATGTGATGTTGCCTTTGTATATGTTTTAGTCTCCGTTGAAAACCTCAAATTTGTAGACGTTCTCCGTGATGCGCCCGCCCAAGACTGTGTTTCTTTGTGTTTCCGAAAGCAAATTTACAAAGCGTGTATTACTCGGATGCTACACTATTTTGTAGTTTCCATCCCAGTTCGATATCTTTGTAACGAGGTGACAGAAAAATGCGTTGTCGCCACTGACAAAAATGGAAAAGATTGTACGTGCCCTGTTGAGGCAAATTGCCATAGCAAGCAAGTCCGCCGCCTTTGTCCTGTCCGATAAAGGCCTTGTTTGCTCGTGTTTTGCGGATAGGGTAGGGTTTGCTCCCGATGCTTTTAGCCTTGAGTATCTTGTGGGGTGCGCCTCGGCCCGGACGCGCAGAATGTTTGGTAGTGAAAGGGAATTATGGGCTGACTTTGTCGCGTCTTGTCCAAACTTGGATTTATATCACTGTTATTTCTCAATCAATTTGGAATTCTTTGTCGGTGGCGGTCAGAAGATTGTGCATTTCACGTTCAAGCGGATTGACGATAATCTTTACATCGTCTTTATGGAGCCTGGTTATGAGTGGCTTCCTACGTTCGTGCCTTTTATTGTAGATGCCGCAAATCGTGATGTCTATATGTATTCGGATTCCAAGTGGAGCCTTGCCGAGTGGAGTCTGTCTGTCAATGAAAAAAAGGTAATCGATGCCTCTTCCAAAGGTTTGACGGTTCGCCAGATGGCCGACCAAATGTGCCTATCGCCCGATGCCGTCAACTATCACAAGCGCAATATTTTTGCGAAACTTGGAGTGAAGAATATGAGCGAGGCGACCCACAAATTTGTCTCAATGACTTTTGCGCCCATGGAGACTGTCGGGGGCTTAAACTCAATGCACGACAAAGAATGAAATTCCTGCGCACATTGCTTCTCGTCGCCGCTCTCTTCCATCACTTCCCCGCCTGCATCAGTCGCACGGCCGAGGCCATGAAGTTTTGCAGTTCGGGGCAGTCGGATTTGAGGATGTTGTCCTGAGTTCCCTCCCATTTCTTATGCCCGCTCTCGATGAAGACTATGTGCTCGCCGATGGTGAAGACGGAGTTCATGTCGTGGGTGTTGATGATGGTTGTGATTCCGCTCTCGTGGGTGATTTCGGATATGAGGGAGTCTATTACGCCCGACGTTACGGGGTCGAGACCCGAGTTCGGCTCGTCGCAGAAGAGGTAACGCGGATTCTGCACTATGGCCCTGGCTATGGCGACTCGCTTCTGCATTCCGCCCGAGATCTGCGCAGGGAACAGCGCGTCCGAAACCTCCTCCATGTTGACGCGCCTCAGGCACTCCTGCGCCCGCTTGTTGCGATCGGAGAGTGAGAGGTTCGAGAACATGTCTAGCGGGAAACGCACGTTCTCGAGGACCGTCATGTAGTCGAAGAGAGCCGAGCCCTGGAATATCATGCCTATCTCCTGCCTCAGGCGGAGTCGCTCCTTGTGGCTCATGCGGGTGGTGTCGCGCCCGTCGTAGAGTATGGAGCCGAGCTCGACTTCGTAGAGTCCCACGAGGCTCTTGAGCAGCACGGTCTTGCCCGAGCCACTCTTGCCTATTATGAGGTTCGTCTTGCCGTCCTCGAAGGTCGACGTGACGCCGTGCATCACCGTGCGCCCGTTGAATGTCTTATATATGTCCTGAGCCTCTATCACCGCTTCTTGAGCCTTTGTTATCTGTTTGTTACCTGCTTTCTTTGGAATATAGTCCGCATATGCCTACGTCAGCATGAGCTGTGTCACGAGCAGGTTGACGATAAGGATGGATATGCAGCTCACGACGACGCTCTTGGTCGACGCTCGGCCAACATCGAGTGCGCCGCCGCTGACGTTATACCCGAAGAACGACGACACGCTGGCTATGATGAAAGCAAAGAGCGTACTCTTGAAGAGCGAATACAGGATGTAGAACGACTTGAAAGTGAAGTGGAGACCATAAATGAAGTCGTCCGACGGCACCATGCCAGTGGCGAAGCCCGATACCCATCCGCCCACAATGCCGATGCACATGGAGTAGCAGACCAGCAGGGGCACGGATATCACCATTGCCAAAATCTTAGGCGAGGCAAGGTATGCGGCTGAGTTGATGCCCATAATGTCCAGGGCGTCAATCTGCTCCGTTATCCTCATTGTGCCAATCTCCGACGATATGTTCGAGCCCACTTTGCCCGCCAGGATGAGGCATACGATGGTGCTGGAGAACTCCAGGACGATCGTCTCGCGGCTGGCGTAGCCAATGGTATAGGTCGGGATGAAGGGGTTGTCGAGGTTGTTGGCCATCTGGATGGTGACCACCGCGCCAACGAAGAATGATATGAGCGTGACGATGCCGAGCGAGTCTACGCCAAGCTTATATATCTCCTGCAAGGTCCGCTGGCCGAAGACTCCCCATTTCTCGGGCTTCGACAGCGCACGCCACATAAAGCGGCAGTAGCGACCAATGAGGTCGAACATCTGGTCTACTATCATCGCTCTCTATCTCTTTTTCTCCTACTCCTCGGTCTTGGCGGGTGCTGCGTTTGCGCTCGAGTTTTCCTCGATGGCGCGGATGCTGGCGCGGACGGGCTCGCTGAGCCTCTCGTCCTTGCCCGCTTTGCTGCTGGCCACTTGATATGGGCGCAGGCCGAAGACGGATAGCGTGGCAATCATATGGTCCATGAGGTTGGATATCACGGCCTCGTGCTCGGGCCATATCTTGGTCTTGGTGAAGCAGTAGAGCTCCACCGGCATGCCGTATTGTGTGGGCTGGAGGTAGCGCACCATGAGCTTCATGCGGATTGAGTCGTCCGGGTCATGAATCTGAGGGTTGCGCAATAGGTATGCGTACATGTATTCGCGGAAGAGGGTCAGGTTGGTCAGCTGATCCTGGAGTCCCTCCTCGCCATTGCGTCTGCGTTCGAAGTAATAGTAGAGCTCGGGCATCTGAGAGAAGTGCTTCTCCTCCTCGGGAGTCACGAAGCGGACTGTGTCCATGTCGATGCATATCGAGCGGTTGAGCCTTCGGCCGGCACTCTCGCTCATGCCCTTCCAGTTGGTGAAGGAGTCGGAGAGGAGAGTCGAGGGCGGCACGGTGGTTATCGTGTTGTCCCAGTTGCGGATCTTGACGGTGTTGAGGTTCATCTCGATGACCACGCCGTTGGCCGATGCCTTAGGCACCACAATCCAGTCTCCGACCGACACCATGTTGTTGGCCGAGAGCTGAATGCCGGAGACGAGGCTCTGGATAGTCTCCTTGAAGACCAAGGACATGATGGCCGCTGAAGCACCGAGGCCGGCGAGAAGCGTCGAGGGGCTCTTGTCTATCACGATGGATATCATGATGATGACCATCATTGCGAAGATGATGTATGTCGCTAGCTGCTTGAGGCTCTTGAGCGACTGCACCTTGGGATATTTGGCTGCAATGAGGTTGAAGAGCGAGTCGATGATGGCCAGCACGAGGCGACCCCACATAAGAGTCATGTAGAGGTAGACTACGCGCGTGTAGACCACGTGGAGCCAGACGTCGGTGTGCATGGCCATGCCGAATGCCGTCAGCGAAGAGATGGAAGGTATGTAGGCCGAGCGGGTCAGCACCTTCTTGTTCAGTATGATGTCGTCCCACTTGTTTTCTGTGTGCTCCACAATCTTGGCCACGACGGTGGTGAAGAGGAACTTGGCCAAGTAGAATATGATGGTCGAGATGACAGTCGAGAGGACTATCATTATGAGTGTGGCTATGGTCTCCGAGGCGTTGTTGACGCCACACAGTTCGAGCAGCCAGTTGGCTATGTCCACAAATGTGCCGTGGGCTTCAGTGGCGGCCTCGAGATGCTGCTGCAGTATTTCTTTTTCTTCCACTTTGTCGGATGTTTTGCGTTTGTTGGTCTATGGGCGGTGCTTACGTTGGTCGGCCCTTTTTTGTTCGTGCTTAGGCTTGCGTTTTTTTGCCTATGGCGTGCTTATCACCTCGACGGTGCAGTTTATGACGCCCGCCTTTATCATGTCCAATTTCTCGGCCGCTGCTCGGCTTACGTCCACTACTCGCCCGGCCTTGAAAGGTCCGCGGTCGTTGATGGTGATGTCCACGCTCTTGCCGTTGGCAGTGTTCGTGACTCGGACCACAGTGCCGAAGGCCAGAGTGCGGTGGGCTCCCGTCAGTTTCTTCTTGTCATACTTCTCGCCGCTGGCCGTGGCTCTGCCTTGGAACTTGTCGGCATAGTAAGAAGCCTGGCCTTTCTCGACCTTGCCGGTGCTCTTTTTGCTGGAGGACGAGGAGGATTTTGAGGAGGACGAGGAGGAGCTGTTGCTCTTCTTCGTTGTCGTCTGGTGGGTGTTGCTCTTGGATGTGCTCTTGCTGCCCGAGCATGAGCCCATGCTGAGTGTCATGACTGTGGCCGCCACGAGCATCAGTAGGGTCGATATTCTGCTTTTGCGCATCTGCTTGTTCTCTTTGCTTGTGCTTTTATAGGCTGTTCATCTTGCAGATGTACTTGCCGATGATGTCGAACTCGATGTTTACTTTCGAGCCTGCCTCGATTTGCCCAAAGTTGGTGTGGTCGTGGGTGTAGGGGATGATGGCTACCGAGAAACTGCTCTTGCCGCTGTCTACCACGGTGAGGCTCACGCCATTGACGCATACCGAGCCTTTCTCGACGGTGAAGTAGCCTGCGCGGGCTTTCTCGCGCTCGACGTCGTAGGTGAAGTAATATCGCCAGCTGCCGTTGTCCTCTACGACTTTGTCGCACGTGGCGGTGGTGTCGACGTGGCCTTGTACTATGTGGCCGTCGAGTCGGCCGTTCATTATCATGCTGCGCTCCACGTTGACGCGGTCGCCTTCCTTGAGGAGGCCGAGGTTGGAGCGTTGGAGGGTCTCGGCCATTGCCGTTACCGTATACTTGTCGCCGTCGAGGGCTACTACCGTGAGGCATACGCCGTTGTGAGCCACGCTCTGGTCAATTGTGAGCTCGCTTGCGAAGGAGCATGTGAGGGTGAGATGTACGTTGCCGCCATCTTTGCGGACGCCTACCACTGTGGCGGAGTCCTCTACTATTCCTGAAAACATCGCGTTGTGTCTGAGTTTGTTCATTGCGTCGCCGTCTCTGTGGGCGACTGTGTCGCAAATATACTGAAATTTCTTGTTCCGATGAGAAATCGTGCATCGTGGCGCAGAGCGATTATTGCCCCTCGCATATCAAAAACATAAGTATTACCCGTAAAATAATACCCGCCACCACCAAAATATCACATCCCACAAGACAATACCACAAAAAAAATCGTACTTTTGTGGGAATGCATACCAAAAGGACACATACATTTCATTATGGACAATAATAGCATTGATTGGGGTAAACTCGGTTTCGGCTATATGAAGGCCGACTATAACGTACGTTGCTATTACCGCGACGGCAAATGGGGTGAGATTGAGGTCTCCAGCGAGGAGAACATCTCCATCCACATGGCTTCCACCTGTCTCCACTACGGTCAGGAGGGTTTCGAGGGCATGAAGGCCTTCCGCGGCAAAGACGGAAAAATCCGTGTCTTCCGTATGGACGAGAACGCTAAGCGTCTCCAGCGTACCAGCGACGGCGTCATGATGGCCAAGCTCCCCATCGAGAAGTTCGAGGAGGCAGTACGCAAGGTCGTCCTCCTCAACGAGCGCCTCGTGCCCCCCTACGAGAGCGGCTGCTCGCTCTACATCCGCCCGCTCCTCATCGGCATCTCGCCCCGAGTCGGCGTAAATCCCTCTTCAGAATATCTCTTCCTCATCTTCGTGATGCCCGTCGGCCCTTACTTCAAGGACGGCTTCAAGGCTACTCCGGTCGTCATTCTTCGTGGCTACGACCGCGCCGCGCCTCTCGGCACAGGCACCATCAAGGTCGGTGGCAATTACGCTGCCAGCCTTGTCCCCGGCGATATGGGTCACAAGATGGGCTACTCCGCAGTCCTCTACCTCGACGCTAAGCAGAAGAAGTACGTCGACGAGTGCGGTCCCGCAAACTTCTTCGCTATCAAGGACGGTAAGTACGTGACTCCCAAGTCCACCTCTATCCTCCCCTCAATCACCAATATGAGCCTCCAGCAGCTCGCTGCCGACATGGGTCTTGAGGTCGAGCGCCGCCAGATCCCCGAGGAGGAGCTCGAGACCTTCGAGGAGGCCGCTGAGTGTGGCACCGCTGCCGTCATCAGCCCTATCTCGCGTATCGACGACCTCGATATGAAGAAGACCTACGAGTACTGCAAGGATGGCAAGCCGGGCCCCGTCTGCACCGAACTCTACCACAAGCTCCGCGCTATCCAGTATGGCGACGAGCCTGACAAGTACGGCTGGGTCACCATCATTGAGTAAGACTCTTAGCCCGTAAGGGCGAACACGCATACGGACCTCGTGTCCATGGCTCTACCGACATAAGCGGGGGCGGCTTGATTATAATCTTGTCCGCCTCCGCTTTTTCTTTTTCTCTCCAAATCAACTTTCGCTTTGGCGTGAACCTTGGGAAATGCAGGTGATGTGGTGACGACAATTCTCCACTAAGTGTGATATAAAAACGATAAGCCGCGGCAGACAATGTAGCTTTGTCTGCCGCGGCTTGATGTTGTAGTGTCAACTGTGCACTGTGAACAGTGCGCTGCTAAATGTTACTTGATGCCCCTGCACCTCTTCTCCCAGTTCCAGGCGTTGAGGAGGGTTTGCTCAATGGGCACTTCGGCCTTCCAACCGAGCTCGGTGTTGGCGAGGGTGGTGTCGGCCCAGATCTTGACGATGTCGCCCGCGCGGCGGCCAACGATCTTATAGGGCAGGGGAGCTCCCGTGGACTTCTTGAATGCGTTGACGAGCTCGAGGACGCTGAGACCCTTGCCCGTGCCGATGTTGAAGTACTCGTAGTTGCTCTTGTTCTTGCCTTCGAGGAGTCGCTTGATGGCTACCACGTGCGCCTTCGAGAGGTCTACGACGTCGATGTAGTCGCGGATGGGGGTGCCATCAGGGGTGTCGTAGTCATTGCCGAAGATGCTGAGCTCCTTGCGGAGGCCTGCTGCGGTCTGCGTGATGTAGGGCACGAGGTTGTTGGGCACGCCCACGGGGCTCTCGCCAATGAGCGAGCTGGGGTGAGCGCCGATGGGGTTGAAGTAGCGGAGCGCGAGGCCGTTGATCTGCTTCTCCTCATGGCAAAAGTCGCGGATGATGTCCTCGTTGACGGTCTTAGTGTTGCCGTAGGGGCTCTCGGCGGGCTTGCGGGGAGTGCCTTCGGTCACGGGGAGCTTGTCCGGCTGGCCGTAGACGGTGCAGCTGGAGGAGAACACTAGGTTGGCAACGCCGGTGTACTTCATAGCCTCGAGGATGTTCATGAGGCTGTTGACGTTGTTGCGGTAGTACTCAAGGGGCTTATGCACGCTCTCGCCCACTGCCTTGAAGGCCGCGAAGTGGATCACGGCGTTTATCTCGCCTTTGTGGCGGAGGAAGAAGTTGAGGGTGGCTCCGCGGTCCGAGAGGTCGAAGTTCTCGAACTCGGGACGCTTGCCGGTTATCTTCTCGATGTTGTCTACCGTCTCGGCCTTGGAGTTCGAGAGGTTGTCGACGATGATGACCTCGTAGCCTGCCTCCTGAAGCTCGACTACGGTGTGCGAACCGATGAAGCCGGTGCCGCCTGTCACAAGTATCTTGCTCATTATCTCTTGTTTGTTTTTAAGGTTCTGCAAATATACTTAACTCTTGTCGCATTTTGTTCGCCTGACGAACATTTTGCCGCAAGTGTGTTCGCTCTTTGCATTATTCATGTGCAAACGTTTCGGGTGGCTACTTCTTCTGCGCCGGTATGTAGACCTCCTCTTCCTCGTCGTAATATATGTCTTCGTAGCCCGAGCCGTCCTCCTTCTCGTGTTCGATGTGGTAGGTGACTTTGGCTATGAGCTTGCCATTCTCCTCGCGGACAACCTCGGCGTGGTCGATGGTTGAGAATCGCCAGAGGGAGGTGGAAATGCCTGCCGTCGGGGAGGTTACGAGCATGATGCCGTAGGGGAAGACTGTGCCGACTTGGGGTGTGAGTATGTTGGTGACGTCTATTATGACGTTTTGTGTGCCGAAGACTATAATTGTCCTCTCACTGCCGTCGGAGCCGGCGACGTTTGTGAACATTGGGAACTCCTGCGGCTTCAAATTGTTGAAGTCCGCATTGTCTCCGCCATTTGTTCGCTCATACGACTTTCCTTTTGGAATGCGGAACCAAGTCTTTATTTTGGAGCCGACGGTCTCGCCTTTGTTGGTTTTTATAGTGTTTGTTTCGTAGGGTAGGTAGATGTAGTCGTTGTCGTCTGCCGCGGTTACTTGCTTTAATGGATCAAAGTCGTAATGGGAAACGGTCGCCGACTTGTATCCGTTCCTATTTATGTTGTCGTCTTCTATGCGCACGAGGGACTCTGTGCCTAGAAATTGCGATATATTCTTACCGTCAGTGCTCTTGAACTTAATAGTTCTCAATTCCCCTCTGGCATCTTCATTGAGTAGGAGTTTGCCGTCTTTGTCCTCGAGTGTCAACTGGCAGAATGCCTGCGTTGGTGTGACGTCTTTGCGGTCAAAGAAAAATTGGATATGCTCCGAATTCACAATGTAGCAAGTGAGTTCTCCGTTATCATGCTGCATCACTCTGATTGAGAATTGCCTGAAGGTCTTGTCTTGTGGCTCGTAGCGGGTGGCGTATAGTGCGCCATGGAGATCCAATATTTTCCATTTCTTGCCAAGATCGTCAGCCCACCATGTTACGGGCGTTATGAATTCGCTAAGAGGAATGATATCTTTCTCGGCACCTTCGTTTGCGATGCTTGTATTCTCGCTGTTTGATACGGCTAAAATGTTGTAGATGCATCCGCAGACAAAATTGATTAAGTCCATGCGCACCAGGCCTTTGGACTTTTGCAGATTAATGTCCTTATAAAACCTGTTGAGCATCGGTGGCCGTTTCACTATGCCTCCGTTTCCTGTCAGTTGCTGGATGATGCCATGGATGTGGTCCACCTTCTCCATTGTGAACTTCGCCTTAGTATTGGCATTGTAACTCTTGCCATCTTTCTTGAGCGAGCCGTCCTCGTCGCCTACCGATTCTCCGTATTTAGGCATATATGGGAATGCGTCATCCGCAGCCGATGCAAATTGAAGAAGGACTACAGCAGGGTCGATTTTGAATGATTCCATTTTCTCTAGTGAATCTTTCCACTTTGTGCGCAATGCGTATGGCACGTCCTCTTTGCTGCCCGTGTCAAGCAGGTAGCGCATGAGGTTTATGAGGTCGGGGTTGTCGCCTTCGTTCACTGCCAACGGTTTGCCGGCCTCGTTGCGAGAGCCGATAAGTAGGTTATACATGCCGTATTCTTTGGCTTTATCCTTGCCGCATGCCTCGTATGATTCCATAAACCATTCGAGGTCAACGTTTGGCCATTGGGTTTTGCAGTAGTCTACAATCATCTCCCAAAGGTCCTCGGGATCCTTGATGCCGTCTAGGTCGTTCTTTTTCAGAAACGCCTTCCACTCGGCGTCGGACCACGTCAGCAGGTTGCGCTGCTTGATGATCTTAAGTAGGAACTGACGGTGATTATTGGACGTCAAATACACAGGGTGGTTCCCGTGGGTATAATCTGGATTTTAATGAATCTCTAATTAAAACTGGCGACAACAGTCCATCGAATATGTATTTTTCTGTTCGTCTGGTAGCGCCGTATTAGTCAACTTTGATTGTTTATTAGCATTATGTGGATAATCGTTGTGCTTGTTATTTGTGCTATGCTTTATGGTGCATATGACTATTTTAATTCCGGTGATGCGGAAGTGGATGCCTATGTAGGTGGAGATCCTATTACTGGTTGTTGGGAGCGAATGAAATCTACTGGTTGCGGTTGCATCATTTTGATAATTGTAGCCGCTGCAATTGTGGCGTATTTTCAAAAATAGGATGTTGCTGAATATCCGGTGCGTCTGATAATTTCGAGTTCGGAACTAAAGAGAATACATACAGATATTAGATATGAGTGCTTTGGACGGGCAGTTGTCTCAATGTATGAATGACATTGAGGCTGTACAGAAAGAGCTTGATGCAAACCTCACTTTGTTAGCTAAGCATGTAGACCAAGGATTCGGTCAACTTCGCAACCTTAACAAGCAAAGTATGGAGTTCGCTAAGCAACTTTCGGACAGTGGGCATGAAGTGGCTGGTATGGCCGTGCAATTGGCGGGTGCCGCAATTAGCGGTATCTCTGGGGCGGTAACTGCAGCGCAAGCTGCGGCTGCGCATAATGACGCCCTCGCTAAGTTGATGCAGCAAAAAGTGAAAATTGCGAGCGAGCGATATGAAGGTATCTGTCGGATTCAGAAAATAGCCGAAAGGAACGAAGCGACTCTATTTAACTTGTTTTCGCAGACATTGATGCAGGAATATAGTGAAAGAGAGTTAACCTCGAATCCTGCGAATGCTAAAGGAATCATCAATGAGATTAATCGTGTTGATGATGCCTACAAGTTGTCCCGCTCTAACTTGTTGATGGTTGGTTTCCTTTTGGATGAATACAAGGCTTGGATGAATAACCAACAAAAATCGGGGTCGCGGCGTCCTATTCCCTCTTTTGTGAACTATTTCATCCACGATTGGATGTTTGACCATAATAACGGTATGGGTCTGAATTTGCAGTCTGTTATTTCCCGTAAAGGGACTCGGGGAAAAATAACGGGTGCCGAGCTATTGTTCCTCACAGACTCTTCAATAACAGCTTGTGGCCTTTATAACAAAATGTCCAACGGAGTTATTCGCGGTATTGGTGTCGAACCGGGTGGTGTCGCACGAAAACTAGTTGAAAATAACAGTGCATACAAAGAGTATGCATCGTCACTGTCGTCTTATAACGGATGGTGGCATGCTCCAGCACTTATAGCCTTGGTAATTGTAGGAGTGTCAATTTGGTTCGACGGTTTATGTTTGGGCTGGATGTCCGAATGGTGGGCTTTCTTCCGTTGGGTTGTTATGATTATCATTGGAATCATCGAATTTGGTGTCGTTATGATGTCATGTTCATCTCTCTTCAATGATGAGGACAAGCAGAAACGTCTTAATGAGATCTTCAACAAAGCTCAAAAGAAACAGCTCGATGAGATGGGGTATGTAAAGATTTACGAGCCTGATCTTAAAGAGAAAAATGTTCTTTGGGAAGGGACCAAAGGATTTTTCAATGGTATATTCGGTTAATTCCTAGCCGTAGGAAAATCAAGGTCGGGTTTATCCCAACTTTAATGTAATAAAATAAAAAGTAATGGAAAACTACAATGATGGTTTGGTTACAACGGATTCTTTGCAACGTGTTGAGAACGTATGCGAGAGCTGTAATGTTGTAGCTACGAAGGTTGAAAACGCCTTAACTGTGATAAACAGCGTTGGCTGTACAATTAAGGATACTGTACAGATTATCGAGACAGTAAAGTATGACATCGCTAAGCTCGATCATGACCTTGATATGTTTCTCGCAGAAAGTAATACTCGATTGGAGAAATTCAAGTTGGCTATGCCCATACTTGAAAAGCAATTAACCTTGATCTCTAATCGTATTGACAACATCACCAATACGATGCTCACTAATGTTATGGACCCCAAAGACCCCAATAGTGTTCAGAAACATAGCCAAATGATGGATATGCTCAACAGTGCCAACGATAGCTTCAACAATATGCTCGTGAAACTGATAACCTTGTGAGTGTTCACTTTGCTCCTTTGGATTATTTAATAGGCCCTTTGTTATATCCTCAACCAACGGCAAGTCGTTAGCCTTCTTTGTCGGTTATCAACCTGAAGACTCTGAGGAGATTGTCGGTAAAGTTGTCTTCTGTGACTCTCTCAGTTTCCTCAACAAGTTTAGCTTTTGGGGAGGTAAAGTGGCCGTTATGAAAAATCCGGCATACTAATATGGCAATGGGGCAAAAGCCCTCACTTAAGATTTCTATGACTGCTCAAGCAAATAAGATTATGAAGAAAACATTTGCGTTCCTTTGCCTTTTGGCAACTATGTTAACCTGTCTCACGTCTTGCGAAAAGTCTACTAAGGACAAGCTTACCGGTTCGTGGGACTTCTCGACAACCTTGTCTTCAAGTGAATTTGATGGTACCGCTCAAGGTTCCAAAAAACTCAACAGTGATGGCTCTTTCTATATGCAAGGTACAGTTACCTTGTCTGGCCCGGATTACTCTTTAGGCTATGAACTTGAGATGGCAATTGTTGTGACATTTGAAGAATCAGGAGACTGGGATGTTAATGGTGAAAATATAGTTTATTCACCGTCAAACCAGTCTTGTGAACTCGTAAAAATGGAATACAAGGATCCAGACAGCGGAGAGTCCCTTGTCTTGTCTGGTGATGACCTCGATGGTTTAAGAGATTCGTTTGAAAAAGAAGTGGGGCCTTCTATATTTGAGGTGAGCAGTGAAAAAATCATTTTGCTGAAAGATAATAAGTTTGTGACTGAGGAACAGTCAAATGATGGGTCGACAATAAAATACACTTACACCCGTTAAAGTAAAGACATACACTGAATTTTAAAATAATAAACTTATGTCAGAAGAAGAAGAAGAAGATTTCGACGAACAAGTTGAGAGTGACTGCGAGTCGGCTGTTCGTTGTGGTTATGATCTCCAGTTGGCTGTTAGAGCCCAACAGGAGCTTATAACGGTGAAAGAGTTATCTGAAGCGCAGGTTGATTCTGTGCTGGAGGATGAGGTGAACAATCGAACGGCCCAAGTCTTTATGGGTTGGCTGGTAATAGCCATTTACATTGCCGTCTTCATTGGGCTGATCTTTTCCGAGGGCAGCGTGCTTTTCGGTCTTGGCGCATTATTAAGTGGTGTCTTGTTTTACCTCGGAAGAAACAATGCGAAGGCGATAGAGAGGTATTTCAAAAAGCTCATAGCGGGCGGCTCTTTGTCTGTGATGTCGAATGCCTTCCCCTCTTTGGGTGTCATTCTTCTGCTTGGCATAGCCTACCGTTTCGCTGCCAAGCATTTTGATGCCATTTCAAGTCTTGAACGGGACTTCTCTCCGATTCTTATGCTGCTTCTTTTTATTGTGGGTTCTGTTTGCGCTATCGGAATACCCGTTTGGATGGGTGTGTATACCACATACTCGATTCCCAAGTACGAAAAGACCAAAAGCGATAATGGCGACATAGTTCTTAAAAGGAAAGCTTAAGAATCTTTAGTGGCGAGGCTCAAGTTTCCCCGTCCACCACACAATATTTGTCCGGGTGCATTGTTATCATGATGTGCCCGGACATTTTTATTGTTCTAAACAACAAACTCTTCCGCCGAAAGAAAGCGACAGGGGAGTTTTTATTTTCTCACCACACCCCAAAAAACAAAAGGAGAGAGGATAACGTCTATTCAGCGGGGCAACGCCAACTGTTAATTGCTAATTGTTAACTGATTCCATTCTCCGAAGTTCCCACCCCTCGAACTGCAAAATAATCAAATGCAGAGCAGTCCCCTGCCGCAGAGCCTCGACACGCGGAGCCGCAGCGTAACGCCTGATCTGCTCCACCGCCTCATCCCATTGCTTCTGAGCTCGTTCCTCGGCCCATTCCCCCTTCTTGAGCATCTTGAGCTCAATGATATAGCTGTGAGATGCCTTATATCGCGAGAAGTCGGGCAATAGGAAAAAGTCGCAATACCCGTGGCTCATCTCCAGTTCGGGAGTCAGGATGTAGTAGTTGTTGAGGCTTAGGTAGGCCATGAAGAAACCCTGCAGATTCCGCTCTCCCTCTATGCCGTCGCGGACGGATGACACTCGGGCGTATGCCTCGGAGAGGAATTGAAATACAGGTTGCCAATTGCCGTTATAGGCAAGCTCGTAGAAGTTGGTGTCCAGTTCATCCGTATCGACTGTGGCAACTTCCTCAAACTGCTCTAACAAATATTCGTAGTATTGCTTACGGACGTTATTGTTTGGGATGCTGAGTATGGTCTGGCTTCCGCGCATACGGTTGTATGTCAACATCCCATAGTAGAAGAGCAGGCTCGTGAACATCTTGGGTTTCACGAGCATACGGGCTGGGAACGATTCCTCTATCTGAGCAGATATCTCCCCTTGCTCGGCAATTTTATAGACAATGCCTTTGCGGTCGCCGTCCAACTTGTCGAGCTGGAGCAGCTTCTTCATTTTAGTGTAGTCCGTCTTCGTGTTAGGGTCCACCATATTGGATGGTGTGCGTTTCCTGTTCACAAGGCTGTCGAGATAATACAGCACCATGTCGCTATTGAAGACTCGACTCTGATTTTCGAGAGCATCTTCCGAGAAACAGTAGTTGTCGTACCACGGCTTGATGCTTTCGATGGTTGCCTCGACATCCGTGCTCTCCGCCAGCATCTCGGAGTCTTTGTAGTATTGGATCATCTCCCGCACATCCTCTGTCGAGAAGCCTAGCATCTGGTTGAACGAGTCGTCGGTCGAGAGGTTAAGGGCGATGTTGAAGCCGCTTGTGAGGTCGTCGAGCGTCACTGGGCTAACGCCCATCATAAAGATGCGCGTTGGGAGTACCTTGAATATCTTGAATATGTCGCGGTAGAAACCGCTGGCGTGCGTAAGTGCTGTGTACACGGCTTCGCCTTTCTCGTTGAGCACGTTGTTCGTGAAGTTGTCGTACTCGTCGAGGATTAGGTATATCTGTGTGCCGTGCTCTTTGGCGTAGTCGGTGATTACATTCAGTTTTGCCGCGGCGTCCGAGGCGTTTCTGACTGCGTCTATGACCTCGGTGGGGTACTCATCTGAGTATTTGCTCATAAAACTGCTGAGTTTCATGGCCATATACTCATTGAAGCAAGCCTCCAGATTGTCAATGTTCCCCCTTATGAGTGAGAAGTCCAAATGCAAAATCTGAAACTTTCCACGTAGCGGGGTAGGGTGGCTGCCAATCCAAAGGTCGCCAAAGAGCTCGTCGAAGCGGTCGGCGCATTTGCTGTCGTAGTAAGTGGACAGCATATTGAGGAAAAGGCTCTTGCCGAATCGCCTGGGACGGATAAGGAACAGGAAATTCCCGCGCGTCTCAAGCATAGGGATATACATAGTCTTGTCGACGTAGTACTTATTCTGTCTCCTAAGTTCTACGAAGTCCGAGATACCGTATGGCAATAGCTTGACTTGCTCCATGTCGCAATCATTTTATAGTCCACAAAGATACGGAATTTTCCCCGTGGTGCTAAATCATAAGTTTTAAGTGAGTATACAACCCAGCTCCCCAAAGGAAAAATCCCACTCTGCGGGGCAACGCCAACTGTTAACTGATAACTGTTAACTGTTAACTGATAAGTTTTCCCGCGCCCCAATCAGCCAATATCCACCATCTGCCCTTCAGAAACTGGGACTCTGCTTTTTTATTCGCAAATCGCTGCTGTTTTCCGCTTCCCGCCCCTCTATATTTGCAATGTCATCGGAAGAGAAATGACTTTCGAAGATACTAACTAACAATTAAATAACTAGCAAATATCATAAAACAATGAAGACAGTTTATACAAAGCAAGCCCTCAAGTCCGCCCTCGATTCTGGCGAGAGCCATGTATGCGTCAAAGGCGATTTCGCCAAGGAGCTCACCCGCAAAATCCAGGCCCAGAACTCAACAAGGAATGCTGCTCTCGGAGTTGGTGCCCTTGCTGCTCTTGGCGTCCTCGCCGCGCCTTTTACTTTCGGCGCGTCTCTCGGCGTCACGGCTCTAACTATCGGCGGCGTCACAATCTCTACCGCTGAGGTCGCTATCCTTGCAGCTGCGGGACTCGCTGCTTATGGCATCCACAAGGGCATGAACGCCCGGATAAATAAGGACGGCTCGGTGGTGATCTATAAGTAACAATCGAGGTTGTGCATTTGTGCATAATCTTGGATGAATTAATGCAATTTAACAATTCGGAGGGGGGGATTGTTAAATTATTGCGTAAATTCGACTTAGTCTAAGGAGTCTCCTGTTCACCGCAGACGGCTCCACAAAGATACCTCTAATGCTTTCCCGCCGATTAGGTTAATACATAAAGATATACGAAGATGACAAGACTAAGCGATAAGGCTTTCGCTGTCATGGCGGCCTGCGAAAAGACAAAGCAGCCATTTGGAATAACGGTGGACTACGTCGGTCCTCAGCACTACAAGTTTGTCTGGGCTTTCAAGATGAACGCCGCCAAGGCCCGTCGCGAGGGTTATGACTCCAATTCGGTCCACGGCGATGTCTCTTTCGACGCCGAGTATCCTGGTTGCCCATGCTGTGGAGCCAAGAGTTTCTACCTCTGCATCTGCGGCAAGATCGTTTGCCACGATGGCGTCAGCAACTCCTCTGTCTGTCCCCATTGCGGAGAGTATGTCGA
>CAVILU010000003.1:0-33543 GCA_963643535.1 bacterium
GTGAACTGGTCTAGGCCCTAGGGCAAAAAACACACAACTCCCAATAGACAATTACTAAAATTCCGCCGATGGGGGTACTGCGAACTGTTAACTGTTAACTGTGCACTGTGAACTGGTCTAGGCCCTAGGGCAAAAAATAACAACAACTCCCAATTACCAAAACCACGGACGGGGGGTACCGCCAACTGTGCCCTGTTAACTGTGAACTGATTAGTTCTCTGAACTGTAAAATTGGTAACAAATACTACCCCTAAATTTCACGTCATTACACTATTTTTGCAAGAGTTTTACTAGCAACTATCAACACGACAGATGACAAGATTTCTCGCAACACTCCTTTTGACGCTCTGCGCGGCCGTCTCCATCTCGGCCCAAGTCGTCGGCTCAATCTTCGACCAACAGGGTCAGCCGCTCCCTTTCGCTAACGCAATCCTCTATCAGGGCGAGACTCTCGTAAAAGGCACTGTCTCCGATGCCGACGGCACATTCTCCATCACCAACGTCAAGGTGGGCGACTACACCCTCCGCCTCCAGATGATGGGCTACGAGTCCAAGGATGTCAAAGTCTCTGTCTCCCAAGCAAAGAAAAAAGTCAACGTCGGCAAGATCACCCTCGCCGAGGAAAGCCATAAAGTCGAGGAGGTCTCCGTAGTTGCGCAGAAGCAGACTATGAAGCTCGAAATCGACAAGAAGGTCTTCGACGTCTCACAAGATATCTCTTCCACTGGCGGCTCAGCCTCCGACGTCCTCGAAAACATCCCTAGTGTCGAGGTCGACTCCGAGGGCAACGTCTCGCTCCGTGGCTCCTCTTCCGTCACTGTCTGGATCAATGGCAAGGCGCAGGGTATGACCTCCGACAACCGCGGAGACATCCTCCAACAGCTCCCCAGCGAGAGCATCGACCACGTCGAGGTCATCACCAACCCCTCTTCCAAATACTCCCCAGAAGGCTCCGCAGGCATCATCAACATCGTCCTCAAGAAAGACCGTAAGGCAGGTTACTATGGCGGCCTCCAACTCTCCGTCAACACCGAGAAGGGCGGCCGAGTCGGTGGCAACATCAACTACAGCAGCTCCAAGTTCGACGCCTACCTCAATCTCGGCTATGGTCGACGTGTCCACACCCGCGGCGGCTGGACCAACCGCGACAACCTAGCCGCAGACGGCACCCCGACAGGCTACCTCAACTCCAACCACGACGGCGAGAACACCGGCAACCATATCTTCACCCGTGTAGGCTTCACCTACCATTTCACGGACAACGACGAGGTCTCACTCGGCTATATGGGCATGTTCGGCAGTGGCGACAATGAGACCACCTACAACTACGAGTCCGGCAACTATGGCGACTACACCTTCATCGAGCCCTTCTGGCGCACCCGCGTATCCAACAATAGCGACGATATGACGATGCACAACGTCGACCTCTCATACCGCCACACCTTCCGCACTGCCCACTTCATCGAGGCTTCATTCAACGCCAGCAAGTGGAACATGGACGGCGACACCTACTACGACCAGAACACATACTACTACAAGGATCTCATCTACAACGATATCGTGATGACCGACGAGCAACTCGCCGAGATCGCCCACAACTCCTACCAACGCCAGAAGAACACCATCGGCAACAAGGACTTCGAAGCCCGCCTCGACTACGAGAACCCTATCTCCGACGCCATCAAGCTCGAAGCCGGTTACCAAGGCAACTTCTCCCGCGAGAACAGCCCCACCGAGACTTTCAGCGACGAGGCCTGCACCGCAAGCATCAAGACCCTCTTCAACCGTTTCAAGTACGACAGCGACATCCACGCCCTCTACGCAAACTGGAAGCACAGCGTGACATCCCTCTTCGGCTACCAAATAGGCCTCCGAGGTGAATGGTGGCAAGTGCGCACCTCCAGCTATTCCTACGACCAGGAATACAATGGCGTGGACCCCGATAAGTTCAAGAAGAACTACGCTGCCATCTTCCCTACGGCTTACCTCAGCTTCAAACTTACCGATACTCAGGAGCTCCAGCTCAACTACACCCGACGCCTCCGACGTCCTTGGGGTGGCCAGATGAACTCTTTCAAGAACATCACGGACTCCACCAACATCTCCTTCGGCAACCCGCTCCTGACGCCTGAGTATACCCACAGCCTTGAGCTCAACTACATCAAGAACTGGGACAACCACACCCTCTCAGTCTCGGCATACTACCGCCCCTCGTCGGATGTCATCCAGTCCATTGCATATATCGACAACGGCATCCGCTACTCCACCAACGAGAACATCGCCAAGAGCCTCTCTTCCGGTCTCGAAATAGTGGGCAAGAACCGACTCTGGAGCCGTCTCGACCTCACGACGACCGTCAACCTCTACTACTATAAGCTCGATGGCGGCGACTTCACCATGACCACCGACGCAGGCAACGACGTGGCAATCCACGTAGACAATGAGGAGGATTTCTCTTGGAACATCCGTGAGATGGCCTCCCTTATGCTCCCCAAGGAGTTCACCTACCAGGCCACCTTCCGCTACGAGGCCCCAACGGCCGTTGCCCAAGGTGAACGCCTCGCATCCCACAACCTCGATATGGGCATCCGCAAGTCCTTCGGAGGCCGCAAGTTCAACCTCGCCCTCAATTGCCGCGACGTCCTCAACAGCCGTGCTTGGCACAACACCAACTACGGCACCGGCTTCAGTCAGGAGAGCAAGTCCAGCTGGGGCAAGCGCCGCTTCATCCTCCAGTTCTCTTGGAACTTCGGCAATATGCGTGGCAAGGAAGGCCGCCCAGGTGGTGAGCAAATGCCTTCCAATGGCTACGAGGGAGCTGGTGGCGGCGAGGACTAATCGCCTGCGATGCCAAACAGACAGAACATTTAGCGACCACAAAATCGCGCCCCACATAATGCGGACGCCCGGAGACCTCCTCTGGGCGTCCGCTTTTATAACTTTCTTGCCCCGCGTGCTCCCAATCGCACTCCTGGCAATTCTCACATCAGCCCTAAGTCAACTTCAAATTCTGCTTGTCTTTTCTCAATTTATAACATATCTTTGCGATTAGCGATGTTTATCCTATCTAAGGCTTTCAACCTTTTCAAGGTCCAGGCCGACGCCGACCTATCCGAGGCGTCAGCTTTCAAGACGGCGTTCTCCAACGTCGTCAACCTCCTGATGCTTGTCCAAAGCCTCGTCCTTGGCCTTCGCACGCTCCTTAACGAGGACTCAGTCCTCTCGTCGGTCAACCTCATCTTCTCGCTCGTCTTCGTCACCTATTTCGTGATGACGTACATAGTCAAGATCGACAAGTTCATCAACACCATCGACCGCATCGCAATCTTTTTCTACTTCATTGTCATATACGTAACGTGCTCGCAATACGCCATCGTGGGCGTCACGGTCACCATATACCCTTTCATCGCCATCATCCTCAGCGGCCGCCACGTGGGAGCCATCCTCTCCTTCATCCAGGCCGCCATCATCCTCGGCTACTACTTCGTCTGCGTTGAGGCCCTTGGCATCGCGTCGTCCTCCGTCTTTACGTTCTCGGGCACCATTACCATAGTCCTCATCCAGATAATTAATATCTTCATCTACTACGTGGCTGTACGCTGGCTCTCGGGCCTCGTCTACGACAAGAACCGCGAGGTGGCCATCGTCAATGAGGACCTCGCCACGCAGCACGACCTCGTTCGCCGCCTCTCTGCCTGCGTCGATAAGCCCCTCCGCGACATTTCCGAGGCCTCGGCTGTCCTCGTCGGCGAACGCCTCAATCCCATGCAGGCCGAGCTGAGTTCCATCATCCGCTCCTCGGCCCTCAACGCCATCAACAACGTCAATGCCGTCCGAAAGGCCTCACGCCTCTCGATCCCCATTGTCCCCGTCGAGATCATCAAGTTCAATATCTATAACCTCCTCGGCAACCTCCTCAAGCTCTATCGACCAAAAGACGCCAACCGCGTGGCACACAAATACACCCTCGGCAACGGCGTCCCCGAAATCCTCCTCGGCAACAGCATCCTTACCCGCCAAGTCTTCCTCAACGTCCTCGATGCCGTCGATGCCGCTGTCGAGCTCGGCAACTGCTCGATGAATATCTATGTCAACCGCGAGGATCTCGTCGTCAAGGATATCCTCCTGCGCTTCTCCATTATCGTGGACCACGACTTTGAGATCGACCGCCGCGAGGTGACGTACCACGAGGGCTCGCTCATCGACCAGCTCAACCTCGATGTCACAAGGCGCATCGTAGAGTCCGAAGGTGGCGTGATGACTGCCATCCACGAGGATAAGAAAATCAAGATTGAGTTCACTATAAAATATCAGCCCGCCATAGGCGACGACATAGACCCCGAGCTCCTTCACAACGCGCGCGCCAGCCTCAACGTGGCCGTCCCCATGCGCCAAGCCACTCTCCTCATCGTCACCGAAGACGACGACCTTTGGCTCGATATGGCAGACTCCCTCCGCAAGAGCTTCGCGCAAGTCAAGAGGGCGCAGACCCGCGAGAGGGCCGTGCGCACATTCTCTTCGTCGCTCATCGATGTCGTCATCGTGGACACCTCTTTCGACCCCGACTGCGGTGCCCGTCTCCTCGCCACAATCCGCGACGCCGAGTCCGGCCTTGTCCGCAAGGTGCCCGTGATTGGCCTCGTAGACCCCTCCGTCTCCAACAATTTGGCTCAGGCTTCGCTCGTGGGCTTCGATACCTGTATCACTCTGCCTTTCAACAGCATCGAGGCCACCGATGTCCTCCGAGGGTATTTCTCGTAGCCCTCTCCCCGCGCCTCCTTTCCGACGCACTATTCCCAAGACTCCTTATCCGATGCCAATCGGGCGTTTTTTTCATTAAATTCGCGCTACTATGGAAAGCAATTTCAAGATATACAACACCCTTTCACGCCGAAAGGAGGTCTTCAAACCCATCCACGAGGGTCATGTAGGCCTCTATGTATGCGGACCCACTGTCTACGGCCCCGCTCACCTCGGCCACGCTCGTCCCGCCATAACCTTCGATGTGCTCTTCCGCTACCTCAAGAGCCTCGGCTACAAAGTGCGCTACGTCCGCAATATCACCGACGTAGGCCACCTCGAGCACGATGCCGACGAGGGAGAGGACAAGATCGCCAAGAAAGCACGTCTCGAACAGCTGGAGCCCATGGAGGTCGTCCAGCAATATCTTACTCTCTATCACGACGATATGAGGGCTCTCAATGTCCTCCCGCCTTCCATAGAGCCCCACGCGTCCGGACATATCATTGAGCAAATCGAGTTCGTCAAGAAGATCCTCGACGCCGGTTTCGCATACATTTCCGACGGCTCCGTCTATTTCGACGTCGAGAAGTACAACGCCAAGTTCCACTACGGCAAGCTCTCTGGCCGCGACATCGAGAACACCCTCGCAGGCTCCCGCGAACTCGACGGTCAGAGCGAGAAGCACAATGCTTTCGACTTCGCCCTCTGGAAGAAGGCTCAGCCCGAGCATATTATGCACTGGCCCAGCCCCTGGAGCGAAGGCTTCCCCGGCTGGCACCTCGAGTGCTCTACCATGGGCACCAAGTACCTCGGCGAGGAGTTCGACATCCACGGCGGCGGCATGGACCTCATCTTCCCTCACCACGAGTGTGAGATCGCCCAGAGCACGGCGGCCCTCGGCCACGAGACCGTCCACTACTGGATGCACAACAATATGATCACCATCAACGGACAGAAGATGGGTAAGAGCCTCGGCAACTTCATCACCCTCGAGGAGTTCTTCACCGGCAGCCACAAGAACGCCGCTGGCGAGGAGATGCTTAGCCAGGCCTACACCCCCATGACTATCCGCTTCTTCATCCTCCAAGCCCACTACCGCTCTACTGTCGACTTCTCCAACGACGCCCTCCAGGCCGCCGAGAAGGGTCTCGCCCGCATGCGCGACGCCATGGCTCGCCTCGAGAAGCTCCAGCCCGCCGACAAGACTACGGTAGACGTGGCCGGCCTCCGCCAACGCTGCCAAGAGGCTATGGACGACGACCTCAACACTCCTATCGTCATCAGCCACCTCTTCGATGCCTCTAAGGCTATCAACCTCGTGGCCGACGGCAAGGGCACCATCTCCAAGGAGGATCTCGAGGAGCTCCGATCTGTCTACCACACCTTTGGCGAGGATATCCTCGGTCTCCAGCTCTCTGGCGCGCAGTCCGACAACTCCAAGGCCTTCGCCGGTGCTATGGACCTCCTCCTCCAACTTCGTTCGCAAGCCAAGAAGAACAAGGATTGGGCCACCTCAGACCAGATCCGCGACTCCCTGGCCGCCCTCGGCTTCACCATCAAGGATACCAAGGACGGCGCCGAGTGGAGCCTCTAATCAAATAATACGTCCCGCCCGTGATTACTCCCGTAATACTCGATCTCCTCTACCGCAACGACTGCGTCATCGTCCCGGGGCTCGGTGCTTTCCTTACGCGCCGCATCTCCTCGAGTTTCGATGAGCAGAAGGGGCTTATGCTCCCCCCGCGCAAGGAGGTTGCCTTCAATCCCGATCTGAGGCATACGGACGGTTTGCTCGCCGACGCCCTCACGGCCCGTGGCGAGGCTGAGGACTATTCCGCGGCTCAAGCCAAGATTGATGATTTCGTAGCCGATGTTCTTGCTAAGGTCAATTCCGGCAGCACATATATGATGCCCGGCCTTGGCACGATCTCTCTCATCGACGGCCGTCTCTCTTTCGAGCCCGTCTCTGGCCTCAATACCCTTGTCGATAGCTATGGCTTCGCTCCCGTGGCAGCCGAGAAGGTCAAGGCCAGCGTCTTCGACTCACTCAGCAGTGTCGACCTCCGCAAGGCCGTCGCAAGTGCCGCCGCCGTGGCCGCCTTCCTGCTCATCTCGCCCGATACGTCCGACACGACTCTCGTCCGCGCCGATATGACTCAGCCTTTCCTCCAGTCGCTCCAAGGCGATACGCCCGAGGCCGAGGCGCAGCCAAAGGAGCAGCCCGAGACGACTATCGAAGTCGAGGAACTCATGGAGCCCGCCACAAATGTCGATTCCTACTGCATCGTGGTGGCGTCGTTCCTCACACGCCAGGAGGCGCAGGACTACATCGCCAGCATGAAGGCGCGCGGTGTCACCGACCTCTCTGTACTCGACTACGATGAGCGTGTCCGAGTCATTGCCGCGCAGTTCCCCGACCACGATGAGGCTGTGCGAGCCAACCGCGACATCCGTACCCTCCAGGGCTTCGAGAACGCGTGGGTCCTCCACGTCTCTCAGTAGCTCTCTCTCCAAAATGACTAATTAAGAAATTCAGGCGAGGTGGTGATTTTTCTGTCGCCCCCTCGCCATTTTTAATATTTACTGCGTGATGATTTCCTCTTCCTTACGTTTCGCCTTCGCTGCCATTGTATGCGTAGGCGTGGGGTCGCAACTCACCAGTTGCTCCACCACAGGATCCCTCTCCTCGGCCCTCTCGACCGTCAAGACCGCCACTTCCTCCCTCTCCCAAGCCGAGATATCGTCCGGCCTCAAGGAGGCGCTCAATATCGGTATCAACACGGGCATCAAGGTCCTCAGTGCCAATAATGGTTACTACAACGACCTCGCCACGCGCATCGGTCTCCCCTCCGAGGCCGCCATCATCACCAAGAATATTGCCAAGCTCCCCGGTGGCCAGGCCCTCGTGACCAAGGTGATCAAGAACATCAATGCCGCAGCCTCCGACGCTGCCACGCAGGCCGTCCCCATCTTCACCTCGGCCCTCACCAGCATGACCATAAGCGATGCCTCCAACATCCTCCGCAGCAAGGGTCAGGCGGCTACCGACTATTTCAAGACAAAGACCAAAACCCCGCTCAAGTCCCTCTTCGGCAAGTATATAGGCTCCTCTGTCAATAAAAAGCTCATCAGCGATGTCTCACCCCAATCCCTCTGGGACGACATGACATCCTCTTGGAACGAGGTGGCGACAACCGTTGTGGGCAAGGCTGCCGGCCTCTCGACCGTCAAGACCGACCTCACCGACTACCTTACCGATAAGGCTGTAGACGGCATCTACTACAAGGTTGGCGAGCAGGAGAAGAAGATCCGCGCCAATGTCAACGAGCGCACCACGGCCCTCCTAAAGAAGGTTTTCGCTCACCAATCGTAGCCCAAACAACATCAAGACAGAGAGATGCCCAATCTCGCCCCGATAAAAGCCCTGGCGGTAGCCCTAGCTCTGACCATAACTCCAGCCCAAGCGGAGCCCGAGTCAGCAGCAAATGACCAAGGCACAGCAACAATAGCCCAAGAGTCCCCAAAAGACACCACGGGGGCAACCAATAATTGTCAAT
Source organism: bacterium (assembly GCA_963643535.1). Lineage (GTDB taxonomy): Bacteria > Bacteroidota > Bacteroidia > Bacteroidales > Marinilabiliaceae > W3P20-009. The sequence goes on from CAVILU010000003.1 coordinate 8,301, forward strand.
TGTCAATTGTCAATTGTCAATTGCCAAATGACTGTCGGTTGCTTTTCAACTTGACTTCCGACTTCTTCTTCATCAACGACGAGTATTTCGCTCCCGAAGTCGAAGGCTATACCCTCGTCGGCTATCAGTTGCGCCCTACGGTGACGTTCCGCCGCCATGAGTTTGCCCTCATAGGTGGTCTCCAGGCCCTCCAATATGGCGGCATGGACAAGATGCACTACGTCCGCCCGTTCTTCGCCGCCGTATGGGATGCCCGCCCGTGGCTCGCCATCCGCATGGGTTGCCTCGAAGGCCCGGCAAGTCATCAGCTCCACGAGGCAGTCCAGGACCCCGAGCTCCAGCTTACCGAGAAGCCCGAGCTAGGCCTCCAACTCTCTGTCCGCCGTCCCCATCTCGATGCCGAACTCTGGGTCAACTGGCGCCAGTTCATCTTTATTGGCGATACCATCCCCGAGCGTTTCACGGCCGGCATCAAAGCCGATTTCCACCCCGGCAAGGGTGACCGCCGCCTCGCTTTCGACCTCCCCGCAAGCCTCGTATTCGAGCATATCGGTGGCCAGATAAGCAATTATCCGGACACTATGCAGAGCCTTGCCAATCTGACTCTCTCGCCAAGCCTTGTCCTCCGCGGTCCGTCCTCCGACTCTTTCCTTCGCAGTCTGACCCTCTCGGCCAACGTCTTTGGTTTCCATACCATGGCGGGCTCCGATGTCCGACCTTTTGCCGACGGTTGGGCTCTCCAGCCTAAGGTGAGTCTCTCTGCCAAGCACCTCCTGGCGTCGCTCGGCTTCTTCCATGGGCATAATTTCTACGCCCACCGCGGCAATCCGCTCTTCTGGTCCGTCTCCAACTACGACGGCTCGTTCTACGAGGCGGACCGCAACCTGCTGACCTTCGATGCGGCCTTCGTGGCCAACGTCGGCAAGTGGGGCACTTTCAAACTCGATTTCCGCGGCTATCATGACACTTCAGCCTCGCGCTTCGACTACGCCTATGGCATGCGGATTGCCGTGAGGCTCTAATAATTTCCTCAAATCCCCTTAAATCGTATGCTCAGCACACTTCTCGCGGCGCTCAGCTCTCATTTGGCGGAGTTGAGGAGCGGCTTTTAGCCTAACTTTAGCTACCTTAGCGCGCTCAATGCGCAGTCTTTTGCGCTGCGGGCGACTTTTACCCACAGAATACAAACACAAAGAAATAAAATACACTACTTCATTCGATGAATTTTGTTGAAGAGCTGAAATGGCGCGGCATGGTACACTCCATGATGCCGGGCACCGAGGAGCAACTCCAGAAAGAGATGACGACAGCTTACGTCGGCATCGACCCCACCGCCGACTCACTCCATATCGGCCACCTTGTCAGCATCATGCTGCTCAAGCACCTCCAGGCCGCCGGCCACAAGCCCATCGCCCTCGTAGGCGGTGCCACCGGCATGATTGGCGACCCCTCCATGAAGTCCGCCGAGCGCAACCTCCTCGACGAGGAGACCCTCAACCACAACGTAGCCTGCATCAAGAAGCAGCTCGAGCGTTTCCTCGACTTCGACTCCAAGGAGCCCAACGCCGCCATCCTTGTCAATAACTATGAGTGGATGAAGAACTACTCCTTCATCAACTTCATCCGCGACATTGGCAAGCACATCACCGTAAACTACATGATGGCCAAGGACTCCGTCAAGAAGCGCCTTAGCCAGGAGAGCCGCGAGGGCATGTCCTTCACCGAGTTCTCTTACCAGCTCATGCAGGGCTACGACTTCCTCTACCTCAATCAGCATTACAACTGCAAGCTCCAGCTTGGCGGTTCCGACCAGTGGGGCAATATCACCACAGGCACCGAGCTCATCCGCCGCACCACCGACGGTGAGGCCTTCGCGCTCGTATGCCCCCTCATCACCAAGGCCGACGGTGGCAAGTTCGGCAAGACCGAGAGCGGCAACATCTGGCTCGACGCCGAGAAGACCAGCCCCTACAAGTTCTACCAGTTCTGGCTGAACACCTCCGACGCCGACGCTGAGCGTTACATCAAGATCTTCACGATGCTCTCGCCCGACGAGATCTCAGCCCTCGTGTCTGAGCAGGCTGCCGATCCGGGTCTCCGCCCCCTCCAGAAGCGTCTCGCCGAGGAGATGACCATCATGGTCCACGGCCGCGAGGCTCTCGATCAGGCCATCGAGGCCAGCCAAATCCTCTTCGGCAAGGGCAGCACTGAGACTCTCCGCAAGATGGACGAGCAGACTTTCCTCTCCGTCTTCGAGGGCGTGCCTACCTTCGAGGTCTCCCGCAGCCTTATCGAGGCCGGCGTACCCGTTGCCGACCTCCTTACGACCCACGCTGCCGTCTTCCCCTCCAAGAGTGACCTCCGCCGCAATATCGCTGGCCTCCAGATCAACAAGGCCAAGGTTGCCGCTCCCGAGGATGTGGTAAATGCCGACGCTCTCCTCGACGGTAAGTATATCCTCATCCAGAAGGGCAAGAAGAACTTCTTCATCCTCAACGTGAAGTAAGCTCGTTATAAACCAAGCTCAATAAGGCGGGGCAGTCTAAGTTTCCTTAGGCTGCCCCGCTTCTTTGTTTTGTGGGGATATCCACAAGCTAAATCTGGCCCCGCGGGCTAATATTTGGTCTGCGGGGGGGGTGCGTTTTTTGTGGTTGGGGTAGCGGGGCTGTTAAATTTCTCTCTTTATCTTGGTAAAGTGTCGGATAATAACCGACAGTTTTTGTATAAAAGTGTCGGTTGATAGCCGACACTTTTGTATATTTGCACGGCATAAGTAAGTCTTACTTCCGAATAATCAGGCAAATATGGATAAAGAGGCAGTTAAGCGAATAATCCGCATAAATCAGGATCTCATACGCTCTATTACGCTTCAGCCGCGAGGTGTAGTTTTCGAGCCTGCGGCCAATTACGTCGTCGTGGGAATGCGACGTGCCGGCAAGACGTATTTGCTCTATCAGCACATCCAGAAGCTACTTGCCGAGGGGCATTCTATTGATGAGATTTTATATGTCAACTTTGAGGATGAACGCATTTTCGGTTGCGGAGTGACTGAGCTGCAGACTATCATAGATGCTCACAGTGAGATGTTTGAGGGCGTCAAGCCCATTGTTTTCCTCGATGAGATTCAGAATGTCGACGGTTGGGAGCACTTCGCTCGTCGATTGGCGGATCAGAAATACCGAGTCTTCATAACTGGCAGCAACTCGCACATGCTTAGTCGCGAGATAGCCTCTTCTCTTGGTGGGCGTTTCCTCACCATTGAGGTCTATCCTTTCTCTTTCGCCGAGTTTGTCCGGTATCGTGGAGTCGAGCTGCGGAGTGCTTGGGAGTATGGGCCCGAGAATGCACTTATAGTGCGGCTTCTCGATGAATATTACCGCACTGGCGGACTCTCTGAGGTTTTCGATATTGCGGATAAGCGTGGGTGGCTCACTTCACTTTTCCAACGTATCTTGCTATCGGATGTCATCTTGCGCCGCGGAGTCCGCAATGAGCGTCAGTTGCGTCTGATGGTGCGTAAGTTGGGCGAGAGCGTTATGCAGCCAATGGCCGTCAGGCGTATGCAGAACGTCTTGCAGTCCGATGGCTCTAAGATTACGCGCGAGACCTTAGGCAACTATTGGGATTACTTGCACGAGGCTTATATCACCTTCTCCATCCCCAATTATGTGGATGGCATTGCAGCAAGCGAGACTGTCAAGAAGACGTATTTCTACGATAATGGCATCCTCAATCTTTTCCTCTTCCAACCTGAGCCAAAACTCCTTGAAAACCTCATCGCAATAGCCCTCTACAAGCGATATGGCGAGTCGCTGAGATACTACAACCGTAACGTCGAGGTCGATTTTGCCGTGGCTGAGGCAAGTCTTCTGGTTCAAGTATGCTACGACATCGAACTCTCTGACACCCGCCAACGCGAGATCCGTGCACTCTCCCGAGTGGCCTCTTTCCTAAATGCGCGGCATCTGTTTATTGTGACCCTCAACTCGTCGGAGGAAGTAGTGGCCGATGGTGACCATAAAATCCACCTCCTCCCGGCCCACAAATTCCTGCTAAGCGTTCTCCCAAAGCTGTAAGAACTCACAAAAAAGACTCCCCCGCCTGCGGATGGTAAACCGCAAGCGGGGGATATTTCTTTAATATTCACCCGTCAGTCGTCAACACTCCCCATCCGTCCTATCTCGCTTCCCTTAAAGATAACCACGACCTTATGCAGCTCAGTGCCATTCCGCAGAGCCTCCACGCGCGGGGCTACGGCGTAACCGTTGACCTGCTTCACCGCGGCATCCCATACGGCATCCACCTTCTTGTCCTTCCAATCCGCCTTGGGGATATACTTAAGCTCGATGATATAACTGTGTTTCGTGTCCGGGTAGCGCGAGAGGTCGGGCAGCAGGAAGAAGTCGCAATAGCCGTGGTTCAGCTCAAGCTCGGGCGCAAGGATGTAGTAGTTGCAATTGCTGAGGTACGCCATGAAGAAGCCCTGGATGTTGCGCTCGCCCTCGATTCCGTCGCGGACAGAGGATACCCGGGCGTACGCCTCCGCAAGATATCGCAAGACGGGCTCCCACTCACCATGGCAAGCCATGCGCGAGAATGCTATTCCAAGTTCCGACATGTCGATATCGCACACCTTGTCGTACTCTTTAGCAAGGTATTCATAATACAACTTCCTGGAGTTGTTGTTCGGGATGCCGAGCACAGTGCAGCCGTCCTCTTTCCCCCTGTATGTCAGCATGCCGTAGTAGAAAAGCAGGCTCGTGAACATCTTGGGGTCGGTCAGTCTGTCAGCGGGAAATCTCTCCACAACGTTCTCCACAATTCGTCCGTCCTCAATGATTTTTTGCAATACGCCTTTGCGGTCGCCGTCGAGCTTGTCGAGCTGTAGCAACTTGTTCAGCTTGTTGTAGTCAGTTCCGGCGTTAGGGTCTACCATGTCCGCTGGCTCATTGCCCTCGTCGATATATTCATACAAGTATCTGAGTACCATATCGCTGTTGAATACTCGACTCTGAGTCTCCAGTGCCCTCTCCGAGAAGCAATAGCCATTATACCAAGGCTTTATCTCTGCTATTTTTCTCTCGATGTCGAAGTCGGCTGGCAGCGAGTTCGCCTCTTTGTAGTATGTGAACATCTCCCGCACCTCCTCTTCAGAGAAGCCCAACATCTGGTTGAAATTCTTTTTTGTCGAGATGTTCCAACCGATGTTATACCCGCTCGTGAGGTCGTCCAGCGTGACGGGACTGACTCCGGTAAGTATAATCTTGTCGAACATGCCCTTGAACTTCTTGAACACGTTGCGGTAGAAGCCGTCGGCATGCGTTATGGCGTGGTATACGGCCTCCCCATGCTCGTTGAGGACGGTATTGGTGAAGTTGTCGTACTCGTCCACTATTAGGAACAGCTGGATGCCCAATCGCTTTGCCGCCAAGTCAATAATCTGGAGTTTTGCGCCTGCGTCGTCTTGGGCGAAAAAGTCCGATACCACGTCCTCGGGGTAGGCGGACTTATACGTCCTCATAAAGTCGTTAAGCTGTGCGCATGCGCTCGTATTGAACATGTCCTTCAGCTCATCAATGCTCCCGCCTACTTTCGAGAAATCGAAAATGAGAATCTGATATCGCCCCTGGTTCTCCGTCTTGTGGCTTCCAATCCATAGATTGCCAAACAACTCGTCAAACCTGTCTTTGAGACTGCAGTCGTAATATGCCGCAAGCATACTGAGCCACAGGCTCTTGCCAAAACGGCGTGGGCGTGTGAGGAACAAAAAGTCGGGTTGCTCCTCGAGTGTGGGTATATACATCGTCTTGTCGACATAGTAATACCCGCCAGTCATGACTTTTATGAAGTTCGACACTCCATATGGTATCCGCTTTGCTCCGCTCATCGCTCTTGTCGTTTTTTTCTGTTCGCTAATCTTCAAATATTACTCCTCCACAGGGCAAATGACTTCGGCCTTCCACCCGCGGAAGACTGCTATGGCGGCCGTCAGGGTCCATCCTCGGGCTTCGGCCTCGGCGCGGAGTCTGTTGTCTGCAACGTAGCCCGACACCTGCTTTTTTGCCCCCTCGACAGTCGCCTTCAACTTGTCGTCGGATTCAGTAGGCTTGAGGTACTTGAGTTCGAGGACAAGAGCATGATGATATTCGGATGAGACGGGGTAGAGGTATATGTCCGAATATCCGTGGCCCATCTCAGCTTCCGTGCGGACCACGTAGCCGTTGCCGTTGCACAGGTGGGCGAGCATGAAGCCCTTGACGAAGCTCTCGGCCTCGGGACCGAAGTCGCGGACGCTGTCGTTGTCGTGCATTACGGAGGCTATGTAGGTGATTAGGGGCTCCCACTGGCCTTTGATGCCCCAACTAGACCACAGCTTGCCCATTTTCATCGCATCTGTGCGCCATTGCAAGGCACTGCCGTAGCATGTCGAGAGGTATGCCCCATACTGTTGCCTCATAGCTTCGTTGGCTACTACGAGGGCGGGCAAGCCTTCCGGGCTGGTTCCACAAGTCAGCAAGCCGAGGTAAAATAGCATACTGATGAGGTTGCGGGTGTCCGTCAGCTCGCGAATTTGGAACTCCGGAATAATCTCCGCCTCCACATATCCGTCGTTGAGGATGGTCTGAATTGTGCCATTTCTCTCATCGAAAGAGTTGTCGTAGAGAGTGAGCATACTGATTTTCTTGTAGTCCTGCCTTACATTCGGGTCCAGCAGTGTCTTGGGAATCTTGCCTTTGCGACTTATGCACTTATCGATGAAGTAGAGCGTCATGTCTGAATTGAAGAGGTGCTCTCCCTCTTCTGCCGAATCTTCGTTAAAGCAATAGTTGTCATAATACGACTTCACGGCGGGCAGCAACTTGCCTTCCAAGTCCGGTGCGTCGCCCAAGGCAGGAGAGTAATACTCAAGCATCTTGCGAACCTCGTCCTCCGAGAATCCTACCATGGCGTTGAAACGCGGGTCGGTGGAAAGGTTAGCGGCAATATTGAATCCACTTGTTATGTCGCTGAGGCACAATGGCGATACTCCGGTGATATATATGCGGTCCAAGGCTGCATTGTTCTCTGTGGTGGCAGCTTTTATGACGTTGTAGAAATATCGTATAAAGCCGTCTGCGTGCAGGATTTTCTGGTAACTGTCTTGGTCTACGGAAGCTAATGTGTTGGCAAAGTTGTCGTACTCATCGATCATGAGGTATATCTTCTGGCCAGCCCTTCGGCATATATCTGAAATTTTCAGTAATGCCTCAGCGCAGTCAAGGCCACATTCCATCACGTTTCGGCGAGTGTCGGCAGGCAAGATGCTTTCGTAGTCTCTTATGAAATTGCCTATTTGTTCAAGCGCAATATTGTTGAATGAGTCTTGTGCTTGCTCTGGAGAACTTCTCACTGTCGAGAAGTTGAACGAGAGCACAAGGTATGTGTTGTGGAGCTCTGTGGGGTCCTTGCCTATAGCCAAATCTCCGAACAGGTTGTCGAATCTATCCGCATAGTTTATGTCGTAATAAGCCTTGAGCATATTGGTAAACAGGCTCTTACCAAAACGGCGGGGGCGCAGAAAAAGGGCAAATCTGACGTCTTCAAGTTTCGGAATAAACTCCGTCTTATCAACATAAAAACAGTTTTCGCAGCGTATGGTCGCGAAATCCGTCATTCCGTATGGGAGTCTCTTAAGTTTATCTGCCATGGCTAAATACTCATTACGCTATTATGCGAAGATAGCTAATATTCGCAACAAAAGAGACTCCGTCGGCAAAGTGACCATCGGCTGCCTCTCGTACTTGCCATATCTCCATTCTCCTCCCTTCAAGCCTTTGTATATTCCTTAACGCCGCCATCTTTTAATGATAGATATTTGGCAAAAACGGCTTAATCGGTAAACCAATATTAAACAATTTGCTCCTAATCACATACTTTGCTTTGAAAACGAGCCCGCTCACGTCTCTTTTCCCCTCCCGAACCCTCATAAAAATTGAGCGTCTCTATCTCCCCATTTCCTAAATAAGACGCGGCAAGACGCAGCCGGCGCCGCGTGTGCGCCGGCCCTGCCGCTAAAAAAGAAATCCGCCCCCACAGACTGTTTTGGTCTGCGGGGGCGGATGCTTTTATTTCTGTCTGGCTGTCGCTATGCGGCAGGCTTGTGGCCTACTCGCCGCTCTGCGATGCCTTGAGGACCTTCTTGCGGTCGGCCTCGTTGAGGAGGATCTTGCGGAGACGCATGGAGTGAGGGGTTACCTCTACGTACTCGTCGCCCTGGATGTACTCGAGGGCCTCCTCAAGGCTGAAGATGGTGGGCGGTGCGAGGTGCACTGCGTCGTCGGCGCTCTTGGAACGCATGTTGGTAAGCTTCTTGCTCTTGCAGACGTTGATTACGATGTCGCCCTCGCGGGTGTTCTCGCCAACGACCTGGCCTGCGTAGACCTCGTCCTGCGGGCTGATGAAGAACTTACCATGGTCCTGGAGCTTATCCAAGGAGTATGCGTATGCCGTGCCGCCCTCGAGGGCGATGAGGCTGCCGTTGGTGCGCTTGTCGATATGGCCCTTCCAAGGCTCGAAACCGAGGAGGCGGTGAGCCATGACGGCTTCGCCAGCGGTGGCGGTCATGAGGTTGGTGCGGAGGCCGATGATGCCGCGGCTGGGGATCTTGAAGTCCTGGTGGATGCGGTCGCCGTGGCGCTCCATGTTGACGAGCTCGCCCTTGCGCTGGGTCACCATCTCGATGCTCTTGCCGGAGTAGTCCTCGGGCAGGTCGATGGTGAGTTCCTCGATAGGTTCGCACTTCTGACCGTCAATCTCCTTGATGATGACCTGGGGCTGGCCGACCTGGAGCTCATAGCCCTCGCGGCGCATGGTCTCGATGAGGACGGAGAGGTGGAGCACGCCTCGGCCGTAGACGTTCCACGCGTCGGCGCGGTCGGTCTCCTCTACTCGGAGTGCGAGGTTCTTCTCGAGCTCCTTCATGAGGCGGTCCTTGATGTGGCGGCTGGTGACGAACTTGCCGTCCTTGCCGAAGAATGGCGAGTTGTTGATGGTGAAGAGCATCGACATGGTGGGCTCGTCGATGGCAATGGTGGGCATCGGCTCGGGGTTGACGAGGTCGGCGACGGTGTCACCGATGTCGAAGCCGTCGAAGCCTACGATGGCGCAGATGTCGCCGCAGCCAACGGAGTCAACCTTCTGCTTGCCCATGCCGTCATATACATAGAGCTCCTTGATGCGCTGCTTGACGATCTTGCCGTCGCGCTTGCAGAGGGATACGTCCATGCCGGCCTTGAGCTCGCCACGGTGCACGCGGCCCACTGCGATTCGGCCGGTGTAAGATGAGTACTCCATTGAGGTGATGAGGAGCTGCACGGAGCCCTCGTTGACCTTCGGCGCTGGGATGTTCTCGATGATGGTCTCGAAGACTGCGTTGATGTTGTCGGTCTTCTCCTTCCAGTCGGTGCTCATCCAGTTCTCCTTGGCGGAGCCGTAGATGGTCTTGAAGTCAAGCTGGTTCTCGGTGGCGCCGAGGCTGAACATGAGGTCGAAGACGGCCTCGTTGACCTCCTCGGGGCGGCAGTTGGGCTTGTCGACCTTGTTGATGACTACGATTGGCTTGAGGCCGATCTGGATGGCCTTCTCAAGCACGAAACGGGTCTGAGGCATAGGGCCCTCGAAGGCGTCGACGAGAAGCAGGCAGCCGTCGGCCATGTTGAGGACTCGCTCCACCTCGCCGCCGAAGTCGGAGTGGCCCGGGGTGTCGATGATGTTGATCTTGGTGTCGCCCCACTTGACGGCGCAGTTCTTGGCCAGGATCGTGATGCCACGCTCGCGCTCCAGCTCGTTGTTGTCCATCAGCAAGTCTCCCACCTGCTGGTTCTCTCGGAAGGTCTTGGCGGCCTTGAGCATCTTGTCCACGAGGGTCGTCTTGCCGTGGTCGACGTGGGCGATTATGGCCACGTTCCTGATCTTTGCGCTGTTATCTGCAGACATTTATATCTTGAATCTTAAAAATACTCGGGTAATATCGGTGGCAAAAGTAGCAAATTCAAATATTTGCAGTGCAATGCGGGCTGTTAAATAAGGTTGCTGGACTGATAATATTACATATCAGCGCATTAAGCCGAGCCTGCAGTCGTGACCTACAATCTCCTCCGTCTAAAACTCAGCCAAAAGCAAGAAAAAAATGCCGTTTTGGCTGAGTTTTGGACGCTGCCGACGGGATATGGCTTGCCCCCTCGGCCAGGCTTTTGCTGCTCGGCGGAGGGGGCAATTCCTATTTTTGGCTGTTTCTGCTTATTCCTGTAGTTTCTTTGCTTCTTAGGGGGGGGTCTCAGCTATTTTGAACAAAGAATAGTGTTTACCTCAGCCTCCGTCAGGTTGGTGAGGCTTGCAATGTCTGGTACGGAAATGCCTTTTGCGCCGCAGGCAATGACAAATTTACGTGTCGTCTCTTCGATACCTTGCGCCATGCCCTTAGCCATGCCTTGCGCCATGCCCCGAGCCATGCCATCAGCCAAGCCTTTCTCTTCGGCCAGCCTTGCGCCATTCTCAAAATAATATAGCTGGGCCTTGGCGTCCCAATAAGCCATGAGGCTCTTGTCGTAGTCGCGCTTCTGCTCGATATTCATTTTGGCTACTTCGCACACCTTGGCAAGGCGCTCAAAGACTGCCCTCTGGGCTGTAAATGGCATTCTCTCGAAAGTTTCCATATTCTTTAGCACATAAATCCAACGTTCAAAATCTGTTTTGCACTCATCGGGGTTTTTGATGTCGAAAACCGGCAGCTGCAAGAAGACCATCAGCATCTTGTCGGAGAACGGCTTCCCGTCTTCACTGTCGGCAAGGATGACGTCTGTGCGGAATTTCGGGTTTGGCTTCTTCTCCTTGTCATTCTCTTCCTTCTGCTCTTCTGCGGGCTCTATTGGCATTTGCAGGTCTCGCATGATGAAGTCCAGGAGGAAGACTCCGACTACGGCTTTCAGCTGGCCATAGCTCCATCCGATACCTGGTCGGCCTTGTGACGAGAGCACCCGGCTCATATAGTAGAGCGCGCGGTCGCGGAAGAATATCTGAGATCCGTTCTGCATCTCAACTATGATGTGCTCGCCTTTTGAGGTGAGGCAATGGATGTCGAAAATGCACGTCTTGCTGAAGACGTCTTCGCCCTTGTCCTCTTTGTCCAGGAATGTCACATCCTCAATCTCATATTTGCCATTGAGCAACTGGTTGAGGAAGTCTATCAGAAGGTCTTTATTGACCTCTGCCCGAATATCATCTTGAAGCCTACATCGGTGAACGGGTTGATATATTTCGACATGGCTGACTGTTTTGCGTCCTTTGGGCAAATATAGCCATTTCTGTTGAATGTCAAACAAAAAAAGGCCGCGGCCCCCAGATGTATGAGGGGCCGCGGCCAATAAGGTTCTATTCAGCGTGTCGTGCCGAGGGGCTTACTCCGCCTTGGTGTACCAACGGGGGTCGCCGCACTTCTCGATGCCGCAACCCTCCTTGAGGGTGAAGTCGCCATTCTCGGGGTCGGCGAAGATGTCGGCCGAGCTCTTGTCGGAGACGGTGGAGCCCTTGATCACCTTGGAGCAATCCGATGCGCTGAAGCAGTTCTCTACGTAGTCCTTGCTGTCGCAGGTGCCGCGGACGTTCTTGTTGGTGATGGCGTCGGCGGTCTTGCCGAAGATTACGTTGGAGAGCTCGAACTCATCGGGGCCGTTCTCCTTGTCCTTGAAGTCGATGAAGTACTGGCCGTTGCCGCAGAAGTTGTAGAACGTTGAGTTCGTAATCTTGAGCGACTTGGTGGCTTGGATGTACTTGGTCATCATGAAGAAGCCCTTACCAGTGGTGCAGATGCCGTTGAAGGTGCAGCCGTCGACAACGAGGTTGTTGATTACAGCGCCATCCATGTGGACGAAGCCGTAGCCGCCGCCGATGTTGGTGAAGACACTGTTGGTGAGCTCTACGGTCTCAATCTTGCCATCGGGCGAGCCGCCTTGGGTGCGGATGAAGCTCTTTGCGAGGTCGCTTACCTTGCAGTCCTTGACAGAAATCTTCTCGACGTTGCAGAGGGCGGACTGGTTGATGAGGTACTCGTTGCCGGTGATGGTGAGGTTCTCGAAGGCGATGGTGCCATGGGTGCCAGTGATGTCGATGGTCTTGGAGATTTCCATCTTACACTTGGCATCGGCGAGCTCGCCATAGAAGGTTACACCCATGCCTGCAGGGATGTCGAGGGTTGCGACGTTGCCAGTCTCGGCGTCGATTGCGTCGGCCTTGGCATCAACATCGGCAGGGATGATGACGGTTACAGAGAAGGTTGAGCCAGCCTCGGCCTGTGCGGCAACCTCGTCGAGCTGCTCCTGCATAGTCTTAGCCGCCGTGTAGGTGATCTGGAACTGTGCGTCCGGAGCTGCGCTCTTCATGGTCTCGACGCTCATGGTACCGCAACGGTTCTCGCCTGCGTAGAGCTCGGCCTTGTAGGTGGTGAGCGGGTTGAGGCTGGTGAACTTGTACTGGCCTGCCGCGATGGTGGTCTCGTCGAGCTCAATGCGCTGGAGCTCGGTGTCATCGGCCGCGAGGAGTACGAGGGTGGTTACCTTGGTGCTTGCGGTCCAGATGAACTTGATGCTGCTGCTGGTAGCCTCATGGTCCGTGAAGAGGTTCTCCTCCTCCATCTTGACCTTGCTGAGGCCTACCCATGCTGAGTTGCCGGTGGCGCTGATGGCGCGGATGCGGGACCAGTAGGTCTGGCCAATGGTGAAGCCGTCAATCTCGACGGGGCTCTTGGCTACCTCGTTTACGATGCTGCCGGAGAGGATCTCGTCGGAGGTGGTGAAGAGGGTGGAGTCGGTTACGGTCTCAATCTGGTAGCCGGTGGCGCCGGGCACGCCGGAGAAGGTGAAGTTGATGGTAGTCTCGCCATTGGCTGTCTGCTCGGCCTTGGGCGAGGTGGGGCGGAAGAGGCCCGTCTCGGAACCGTCGACATCCCAGTCGTTGCCATCGGTGCAGGCCACCATGGCGCCCATGAGGGCCACGCCGGCCAGTATCTTGGTTATGTTCTTCATTTTTGTTTGTCTCTTTTTATCTTGTTAGGCCGCTGGCTCTGCCCGCCGGGTGTGGCGTGCAGAGCCGTTGGCTTTAACTTTTAGCTTGTCTACTACCAACCGTATGAGTTGTAGAGCTTGCCGTTTGAGTCGGCGACGGTGGTGGTGTAGAGAGGCATGAGGTTGCGGTTGATGACCGTTCCTACAGCGGGAGCCGAGTAGCCGTCGATGTCGGTGATTACGCCGCCGAGGCCGCAGCTGATGCTGGCGAGGTTAGTACGGTTCTTGCTCTGGCCGTCCTTGAGGTCGTCCTTGCCATAGCCGGTCATGTTGTCGTCGTAGGACGATGCGTTGCTCGGGGTGGAGTACCAGGTGAAGCTGCTACGGTCAATCTTGGTCTTAGCCGCGTCGGTGTAGTTGAAGTAAACCTTCTCGGGGACGACGTTGATGATCTCGTTCAAGTACTTCTCCTTCATCTCGTTGGTCTTCTTGACGAGGAGGCCCCAACGGATAAGGTCGAACTTGCGGACACCCTCACCGGTGAGCTCCCACGCGTTCTCGTCTACGATAGCGTCGAAGAAGCCGTCCTTGTCGGTGGGGAGGGCTGCGATGTAGCTCTCGGCGTAGCTCTTGTCGGCCTCGGCGAATGCGCGGCTGTGGACCTCTGCGAGGGCCTCCTTGGCGGTGATGCCGGCGTCGTTAGAGACGTGGCCGGTGGGGCCGGCGAGCTCGTTGAGGGCCTCAGCGTAGAGGAGGAGGACCTGCGAGTAGCGCATGCGGATGCAGTTGATGCCGGTCATGACCTTGTCGCTCGATGCGAGGGCGGCCTGGCGCCACTCCTCGTTCATGTTGCGGACGTCCCACTTGCCGATGTAGAGCTCGAAGGGCGAGTTGCCGAGGGCAACTTCCTTGGTCACCTTGTTGTCCTCCTTGATCTGGTAGGGGATGCAGGTGATGTCGCGGCGCGAGTCATGCTGGTCGTAAGAGTAGAGGAGCATGGCTGTGGTGCGCTGCTTGCCAGACGAATTGCCCTTGGGGCCGTAGGTGGAGGTTGCACCGTTGACGCGGACACCGATGGTGTAGCCGAGCTCGCCAGTGACGGAGAGACCCATAGGAATCTCGAAGAGGTTCTCCTGGTAGCTCTTGTCGAGGGTGCGCTGGTTTACGAGGTACCACTCGTCCTCGAAAGAGGGGTTGAGGGAGTGCTTGCCGCTCTTGATGATGTCGGCGAGCTTGGCTACGGCCTTCTCGTAGAGGGCGGTGCGGGTCTCAGCGTCGGGGCGCTGGGTGGGATACTGGGCGTCGGAGTACTCGGACTCGGTCTCGTAGCCAGCCTTGGCGCTCTCGCGGATGGCGTAGCCAGCGCGGGTGAGTGCGATCTGAGCGTAGAGGGCGTCGGCGAAGCCGCGGGTCACGCGCTCGGTGGTGTAGTCGGAGACCTCACCAGCCCAGGGCAGGAGCTCGATGGCCTCGTCGAGGTTGAGCATGAGGGTGTCCAGGATGACGTCGCGGTCGGTCTTGCCGAGGTATGCGTTAGAGAGGTCGGCCTGTGAGGACTCGAGCTTGAGGCTGACATCGCCATAGAGACGGATGAGGTCGAGGTATGCCATGGCGCGGATGGTGAGGCACTCACCGAGGTAACGGCCCATGGTCTTCTGCTGGCTGCCGCCCACGCTCATAAGGCTGCTGTTGCGAATGCCCTCGATGTTGAGGTTGCAGTCCTCGATTACGCCATAGAGGCCGCTCCAGACGCGACCCTGACCCTTCTCCCAGCTGCTGGCGGTGCCGTTGTAGTTCATGACGCCACGCTCAGAAGCTGCGGTGGAGTTCGAGCCGAGGCCGTCGACGAACTCGCAGTCGGAGTTGGTGGAGGAGACGATGGGGATGACCTGTGAGTAAGTCTGGTCCTGGCCGAGGAGGCCGTATACCTTATTCACGCGCAGGCCGGTGTAGTAGACCGAGCTGAAGACGGTCTCTTGGGTCATTTCCGACTCCGAGGTCTGATCCAGGAAGTCGTCGCATCCCGTGAGGCCGGCGAGGCCAAGAGCGAGAGCGGCTATAGGATATATCTTGTTCATTATTATTGTCGGATTGTTGGGGGGGATTAGAAGGTGACGTTGACACCGGCTACGACAGAGCGGCTCTTAGGATAAGCGGCGTAGTCGATGCCAGGGCACATGGCGTTCTTGTTGGTGTCGACCTCAGGATCTGCGCCAGAGTACTTCGTGAAGCAGTAGAGGTTGTAGCCAGTGACGTAGAAGCGGACCTTCTCGAGGAGCCACTTCTGGGTGAGCTGCTTCTTGAGGGTGTAGCCGAGGGTCACGTTGTTGATGCGGAGGAACGAGCTGTTCTCGATGGCCGAGCTGTTGACCACGTTGGTGGTGGTGCCTGCGGGGGTGAACTGGCTCTTGCCCTGGTTGATCTCGTTGAGGCGGTCCATGACGGCCTGCGTGCCACCCATTGCGGTGATAGTCGAGCTGTTAGGACGGCCGAGGTTGAGGCCGGTCTCGGGGTCAACCCAAGTGAAGCGCTCGCTGAGGCGCATGTCGTCTACGATGTTGTAGCCCTTGCGCGAGCCAGCCAGGAAGCTGGAGCAGAGCTTGGTGCCGTTGACAATCTCGCCACCGAGGGAGTAGTTGAAGAATGCAGCGAAGTCGAAGCCGCGGAAGGTGGCGTCAACGCCAAAGCCGCCGCTGATGGGAGCCACGGTGTTGCCAATCTTCTGGAAGATGGGGTTGCCGTTCTCGTCGCACTCAAACATAGGAGTGCCGGCGTAGAGGCCGCCAGTGAGGGTGTAGCTCTGGTTGTTGCAGCCGTTGGCGAGAGTCCAGGTGCCCTTGTTGTCGAGGGTTACGTTGCCATTGCCGTTGCCGTCGACCGGGGTGTAGTAGCCGATGGTCTTGTAGCCCCAGACCTCACCGAGCTTGCCGCCCTCGGCTACGCGGAAGTCGCCGCTGCCATAGTTGAGGGTAGAGCCTGCGAAGTTAGACTTCTGGTATGGGTTGTCGGAGTTGAGCTCCTCGATCTTGCTGGCGTTGTAGCCGATGTTGAAGTTGAAGTTGACCTTCCAGTCGTCGTTGTCGAGGATGGCGTAGTTGATGGCGAGCTCGACGCCCTTGTTGCTGGTCTTACCGAAGTTCTGGTACTGTGTGTCGTAGCCAGTGCCGGAGGGGATGGTGACCTTCATGAGGAGGTCCTTGGTGGTGTTCCAATAGAGGTCGAGGGTGCCGGAGAGGCGGCCGTCGAGGAAGCCCCAGTCGAAGCCGAGGTTACGGGTGATGGTGGTCTCCCACTTGAGGTCGGGGTTGTAGAGCGAGGTGCCGTGCTTGAGCTGCGATGCGCGCTGCTCGTCGAAGAAAGGCGCCTTGGCTGTGTTGGTGTCCATCTCGTAGGTGGTCTGGGTCAGGCCAGAAGAGATGCGGTTGTTACCTGCGGTACCGAAGCTGAGGCGGACCTTGAGGTTCTGGAGGACGTCGCGAGTGCCGGCCATGAAATCCTCGTCGAGGAGGCGCCATGCGATGGCCGCAGAGGGGAATACGCCCCAACGGTTGCCGTCGGCGAACTTGCTGGAGCCATCACCACGGACGGTTACAGTAACAAGGTACTTGTCCATGAGGGTGTAGTTGACGCGGCCGAAGAAGGAGAGCATGTTCTCGTCCGCCTCGATGTCCGAGCTGTTGGGCAGCGCGGTGCCGGCGCCGGTGTTGGCGAGGACCTCGCCGATGGTGAAGGTCTGCGGGAAGCTTACGGAGGTGCTGCTGCGGGTGACCTCGCTGGTCGAGCTCCACTCCTGGCCGATCATGGCGTTGATGTGGTCGCGGCCGCCGAAGAGCTTCTTGTTGTCGTAGGTGATGGTGTTAGCGTTGCGCCAAGTCTTGTACTCTACGGTCTCGAAGTAAGCCTGAGGCTGGCCGGAGTAGCCGAACTTGGAGTTCTGGGTGGCCTTGGTAGCCCAAACCTGGTCGGTCTTGTTCTTGCGCCAGTTGTAGCCGAACTCGGTGCGGAGGGTCCAACCCTTGAAGGGCTTCCAGTTGAGGCCTGCGTTGTAGTCCTGACGGAAGCGGACCTGCTGCTTATAGGTGTCGTTGAGTCGCTCGAGAGGGCTGTAGAGAGAGGTCGATGAGTTCTCCTCGTCGTCGTCGCCGCTCTCGGTGAGAGGGGTGATGGGGCGGAAGGTCACTGCCTTGGCGATGACGGAGTTGGAGGCGTTGCTCTCGTTGGTGTCCGCGCCACCGCTGAGGCCCTTGATCTTCTGGTTGGAGAGGCGGCCCTGGAAGTCGAGGGTGAGCCACTTGCTCAGGTTGGTGTTGAGCTTGATGTTGACGTTGTCCTTGTTGAAGCCAGAGCCGAGCATGATGCTCTTCTCCTGGTTGTGGGCGAAGGAGATGTTGTACTTGAAGTCCTTGGTACCGCCGGAGACGTTGGCGTTATACTGCAGCTGGTTGCCCCAACGGCCGAAGATCTCGTCCTCGTAGTCGGTGCCCTCCTGGCCTTTCCAGAGGTGGAGGTCTTTGTAGTCGCCATAGCTGCTGCTGGTGGTGGACTGGCTGCTGCTCTCAATCTCATACTGGTAGAGCGCGTACTCGTAGGGGCTGAGGCTCTTGACGAGCTTGGTGGCCTTCTTGGCGCCCCAAGATGCGTTGAGGCTTACCTGGGTCTTGCCCTCCTTGCCGCTCTTGGTGGTGACGATGATGACGCCGTTAGCGCCGCGCGCACCGTAGATTGCGGTTGAGGAAGCGTCCTTAAGGACGTCGATGCTCTCGATCTCGGAGGGTGCGATGTCGCTGATGGAGCTTGCGGGGAAGCCGTCGACAATGTAGAGAGGCGAGTTGTCCTGCGAGAGGGAGCCGCCACCACGGACGCGGATCTTGACGTCGGCGTCGGGCGAGCCCTCGGTGGTGGATACGTTGACGCCCGCCATCTTGCCGGTGAGGGCCTCGGAAGCGCTGGAGACTGGGATAGCCTCGATGTCCTTAGCCTTGACGGAAGAGACGGAGCCGGTGAGGTCGCGCTTGGAGACGGTGCCGTAGCCGATAGCCACGACCTCCTGGAGCTCCTTGGCGTCGTCTTGGAGGAGGAAGTTGATGGTGGTCTGGCCATTGACGTCGATGGTCTGAGTGGCGTAGCCCACGAAAGAGACGGTCAGTTTGCCCTTGGAGGGTACGCCCGCCAATGTGTAGTTGCCGTCGAAGTCGGAGACGGTACCCGTAGAGGTGCCCGCCACAATGACAGCGGCGCCAGGCACGGGGTAACCCGTGTTGTCCTTAATGTTGCCCGAGACGGTCACTGTCTGCGCGAGCACCATTACTGATGCCAGGCACGTCAGCACGGTCGTCGTGAGCCTTCGTAAGAAGCTGTTGTGCATTTAGGTTGTTGTTTTGTGTTAATAGTTTCTGATGGTCTTGCCTCGCGGCAATTGTTTTGTGGTGCTCGGCTTGGGCGGGGTCGTGATGGTTGGCGGGGATGGGCGTCGGCCCTTTTCCCGTTTTGCGCCATCGTTTGCCTTTCCTTCGCGTTGCGCCGCGAATTTATAAAATATCTTATAATTCATTGTTGTGTTTAACAAGTAATAATGCACATAATTCCACTTTTTGCACAGTGCGCGGTGCGTGCGTGAAAACGGTTGCGGGTGTGCGCATGGTTGTGCAATGTTTGCAATAGTTGCGCCTTTTTGTATTCTATGGGGAAGTTTTGTTTTTTTTTAGTTGGGGTGGGGGCTTGCTTTTTTGTGGGGCATGGCGTGGTGACGTTGTTATCTGGTTGAAACCAATGCGATTTACTCGGTTGTGGCGGTGTTCTTTTGGGAACGCGTGACTGTTCGGGCTGTTCTGACTTGCAAAAAATGTTGGGGATTGTGTATGCTATATTAAGATTTATTCATACATTTGCCGCTGTTTCCTGTGTGTGGCAAACGATGGCGCAAATGGCAAACAGCGTGCAAAACATGCGCAACCCTACATCCCGCGCCCTCCTAAGCCGCCAACCCTCCAAACAGGCCAGTGCAAAACCACAACGCGAAACACAGCTCACGAAAACTCTCTACTTATTAACAAAAAACAACCACTAATGCACTACAAAAGCATCCGCAGGCTCGCAATGAGCCTAATGATGGCCCTCGTGGCGGTCGTGGCGATGGCTCAGGACATCACGGTGTCCGGTGTCGTCAAGGATAACACGGGCTATCCCGTACCCGGCGCGGCAGTCATCGTGGCAGGAACCACCGTAGGCACTGTCACCGACTTCGATGGCAACTACTCCCTCAACGCGCCTTCTAACTGCAACCTCCAAGTCTCTTTCGTAGGCTACGCCACTGTCACCGAGGCAGTCAACGGCCGCACCAAGGTTGACTTCACCCTCCATGACGACGCTCAGGAGATCCAAGAGGTCGTAGCCGTAGGTTACGGCACCATGAAGAAGAGCGACCTCACCGGCTCCGTCTCCTCCGTCTCTACCGAGAAACTCACCGCCAAGGGCGCTACCTCCGTCATGGAGAACCTCCAGGGCTCCGTCCCAGGCGTCTCCATCACCCAGAGCACCGGCCGTACCAACGGCGGCTTCGACATCGAGATCCGTGGTAAGAGCTCCATCAGCTCAGACACCAAGCCTATCTACGTCATCGACGGCGTCGTATGCTCCGATATGGACTTCCTCAACCCCCAGGACATTGAGCGCCTCGACGTCCTCAAGGACGCTTCCTCTACCGCAATCTACGGCTCCCGCGCCACCGCCGGTGTCATCATGATCACCACCAAGGGCGGCGCAGGCGTCAAGAAACAGCAGAACAGCGAGTGCGCACAGAAGTTCAACGTCTCCTACGACGGCTACTACGGCTTCAGCAAGGTCACCCGCGAGGCCGACTTCATGAGCGCCGAGGAGTTCGCCCAGTGGCGCTTCCTCCAGTACCTCGGCATCCCCGCAGACAATGTCAATGCGGCTCGCCCCACCTACTACATGACCAATGCGAACTACATCCCCGCAGTTCTCTCCGATACCGATGATGGCACTTCTCTCCTCTATAACAAGATGAACAACGGCGAGATTGTCGATTGGCTTGACCTCGTCACCCAGGACGGCCAGAAGCAGAACCACTACATCGCGTTCTCCGGCTCTACCTCCGACATCTCTTACCACCTCGGCGTCGGTGTTACCGATGAGAAGGGTGTATACGTAGGCGACCATATGCGCCGCTTCAACTTCAAGGGCAGCCTCGACAGCGACCTCAACCAGTACGCTTCTGTAGGCTTCAGCCTCAACGCCGCTGTCACCAACAACGACTACGCCAACGACGATGCCGTCCAGGAGGCTTTCCGTATGAACCCCTTCATCAATCCCTACGATTCCGAAGGCAACCTCCTCGCTATGCCTGGCCACAAGACGGCTCTCGGCACCTCCACCAACCAGTTCACCTCTTCGGTCAACCCTCTCCTCTATATGCAGATCCGCCAGAAGGAGAAGGTCACCTACCGCCTCCTCGGCTCAGCTTACATCGAGGTTAAGCCCATCCAGGGCCTCTCTATCAAGAGCACCTACGCCCCCAGCTTCACCTACTACCGCGACGGCCAGTTCGACGACAAGGGCACCTATGTAGACGCCTCCAACGGCTCTACCAAGGACCTCAACGCCGACGCTACCGCGCAGTACTCCACCAGCCAGAACTTCGGCTTCACCTGGACCAACACGGCCACCTACGCCAAGACCTTCAACCAGGACCACTCCCTCAACCTCATGTTCATGAACGAGTGGAGCCACAGCAAGACTGAGAAGCTCGGCCTCCAGTACACCAACCCGCAGGACGGCTCTCTCTGGTACAAGCTCAGCTCTGGTACCTACGACGCTACCTCTTCCGACGGCACCTCATACACCGAGAACTCTATGCTCTCCTTCGCATTCCGTGCCAACTACTCTTACAAGGGCCGCTACATGCTCACCGGTACTGTCCGTTGGGATGGCTCATCCAAGTTCGCCGAGGACAACCAGTGGGGTGTCTTCCCCTCTGTTGCTGCCGCATGGCGCATCACCGAGGAGGACTTCATGGAGAGCACCAAGGACGTCCTCTCCAACCTCAAGCTCCGCCTCTCCTATGGTGTGACTGGTAACAACGCCGGCGCTGGCAACTACGCCACCCAGCAGACCGTCACCGGTCCTTACTACCAGGCCTTCAGCAACGCCACCTCTACCGGTTTCGCTCCCTCTTCTATCGTCAACAAGGACCTCTCTTGGGAGAAGAGCGACGAGATTAACATCGGTCTCGACTTCGGCTTCCTCTCCAACCGCATCTCTGGTACCTTCGATATCTATCAGAAGCAGAGCCGCGACCTTCTCTACTCCGTACAGCTCCCGCTCGAGAGCGGCGGCGTCAAGATGACCACCAATATCGGTAAGGTTCGCAACCGTGGTATCGAGGTCGGCCTCAACGGCACCATCATCGACAACGATGTCGTAACTTGGGAGATGGGCGTCAACTTTGCCAAGAACGTCAACGAACTCAAGGAGATCGACGGCACCGGCAACGACCAGCCCAACAACAACCTCTTCATTGGCGAGACTCTTAACAATATCTACGGCTATGTTTGGGACGGCCTCGTGACCGACCTCGACATGACTGTTCCCGACACCGAGATTGCCCGCGCCAAGGGCTTCACTCCTGGCCAGACAGTCAAGAGCTACGACTACTACTACGCTTGCTACGGATGGACCGAGGGTATGCCCGTAATCCAGGATATGAACGGCGATGGCAAGTTCGACGAGAACGATAAGAAGGTCTACAGCTCTGATCCTAAGTGGACCGGCTCTCTCTCCACCACCGTTTCGGCATTCGGCTTCGACCTCTCCGCTTCTCTCTACACCAAGCAGGGCTACACCGTCTACTCTAACCTCTACGAGCGTTACGCAGACTACTCTGACCGTGGCCGTAACCGTCTCAACCTCGACTACTACATCCCCGCAGGTACCCTCATCGGCTGCGACGGCGTCAATGCCGACGGCACCTACATCAACCCCCGTTACCAGCAGAGCACCCACTACGGCAAGTACCCCGCCGTCAACCGCGCTGCTGTCGGTCAGGGCTCGGGTAGCTACTTCACCAAGGGCGTAGGCGACTACGTCGATGCTTCCTTCGTCAAGATTAAGAACATCACCCTCGGTTACACCCTCCCCAAGAAAGCCCTCGAGGCTATCCACCTCCAGAAGGCTCGCGTCTACTGCACCGTCACCAACCCCTTCTGCTGGTCTAAGGACGACTTCATGGGTTGGGATCCTGAGTGGGCTGGTGCTTCTCTCAAGGAGGATGGTCCTGCCACCGTCACTTGTGAGTTCGGTCTTAACCTCAAGTTTTAAGTAACTGATTTTCCTAGATCTTTAGTCAAATGAAACGACATATCAAGATATACGCGTTCGCGGCTCTCGCTGCCATCTGCGCACCTTGCCTCACGGCCTGCGAGGACTTCCTCGTGGCCGACAATAAGAGCGAGGGCGGCCAGACTGCCGACGACTACTATGCTACGCCCGAAGGCCTCAAGGCTTTCCGCACCTACGCCTTCTCGCTCGCCAAGCCCCTCGTCGATGATACCTATCTCTGCATGACCGACGACGGCACCGACCTCTACTGGAACGCCCGTGGCAAGAGCTCTTCCGACGCCGACTTCACCACCTACACCATGGTGGCCGAGAACGGGACCTGCAAGAATTTCTACTCCGCTTGCTACAAGCTCATCAATGCCTGCAACGGTGTCATCAACTACGGTGGCGACACCTACGGCTCCGAGATGAAGTTCCTCCGCAGCTACGCTTACTACCTCCTCTCGCAGCAGTTCGGCGGCGTGCCCTACGTCACCACCTATATTAATAGTGCCGAGACCGCCTATCCCAAGACTCCCCTCAAGGATCTCTACGATGGCATCCTCGCCGACCTCGACGCTGTGATTGCCGACGAGAACATCCCCGAGATGTCTGCCCACGACGGCTCAGTCTCTAAGCAGGCCGCCAACGCCCTCGCTGCCAAGGTGGCCCTCGCCGCTGGCTGGGACTTCGGCACGACCCTCACAGACGACAAGGCTGGCACCTATACCATTGGTGACAAGACCTACTTCAACCGCGCTGTAGCATACGCCGACAAGGCTATCGCTGGCGTCGAGCTCATTTCCGACTTCGCCGAGAAGTGGAAGTTCGACAATGCCGACAACGCCGAGGAGATCTTCTCTATCGACTACGACCGCGCAAGCTACCCCGGCGCCGCCTCTGAGTGCGGCCACAGCCTCCAGAACCAGTTCGCCAACTACTACGGCGAGCAGAACGTCGACGGCTGCAAGCAGGGCTCTTCCTGCAACGGCACCTCACTCAAGAGCCTCTACCTCTTCGAGAAGGGCGATGCACGCTACGCAGGCACCTTCGCCGTCACCCACTACAACTTCGAGAGCAATTGGGACAACTCTGGCTACTACGCCAAGTACAAGGTCTCTAACACCGAGAACCTCCCCATCGCGTACTACTACGCTCCCTCTTACACCTCCAAGAGCGATTTCAACGCTTATCTCGACGCCCACAAGGCTCAGTTTGCTCGTGGCGCTTGCACCACCCAGCCCAAGGCTGTACTCCTCGGCAAGACCACCACTGTCGTAGAGTTCAAAGAGGACGGTTCTGTAAGCAAGTCCACCGACTATACTTTCCTCGGTGGTACTACTCCTGGCACCAACGGTAGCGACCTCGCTAACCTCGTAGGTGGTATGGATTGCGTCAGCAAGTGGGATGACCCCAACACCCTCCAGGCTGCAAAGAAGACCCAGAGCTGCCGCGACATCCTCATCCTCGATGTCACCGGCGCTAAGCTCGATAAGGCCGAGGCTCAGCTTATGGCTGGCGCAGAGGCTGCTTCTCTCGAGACTCTCAACGAGCTCCGCACACGTGCCAACGCTGGCTCCATCGCAAGCTTCGCTTCCTACGATCCAGAGTACGCAAGCCAGTTCAGCAACTTCACCCCCACCAGCATCGACGTCGTCCTCGACGAGCGCGCTCGTGAGACTTATGGCCAGCCTGGTCGTTGGTACGACCTCCGCCGCACACGTCAGCTTTTCCGCTACGTCTTCGCCTTCGGTTGCAATATGACCTACTCAACCCAGATCCCGACTCCATCTGGCGTCTACAAGTGGTATCGCCCAATCCCCTACGAGGAGATCTCAGGCAACACCGCCATGAGCCAGGAGGATCAAAATCCGGGCTACTAAACCAAACAAGTTTCATCTCTCAACGTATAAGAATACTATGAAACGCAAAATATTGGCCTCCCTCCTCTGCGCCCTCGCTCTCGGCTTCTCTGCCTGCGACGACGACGATGAAGACGCCATCATCTCTACCAACCCTGAGCTCTCTGTAGACGGCAAGTCTTACGACGGCTACTATCAGGTTATCGATGGCAAGACTGGCGACACCACCTACGTCCAGGGCTCTGTAGCTTTCGCTAAGTCCGATACGGCTTATGTCTGCCATGTTACCGCCACCCTCAACGGAGAGTCCTCTTCGACGAACTTCACCTCGACCGCGAAGGCGAACATCGTTCAGACTTCCAACGGCTACACTTTCAGCCTCTACCCGACCGAGGTCGACTCTGACAACCTCCCTATCGGTAAGTATGGTTTCGCAGGTGAGATAGCCAACTCTGGTGATGTCGCGCTTGCGTTCACCAAGTCTGTCCGTAAGGGCGTCAAGGTCTACGAGACCAAGTTCACCTTCTCGAACACCCGTTTTAATAACCAGTAAGAAAATTAATGATGTATTGAGTTCGTCGCCAGTGGCTTCGCTGGCGACGAACAATATACGACGATGTTTAATACCTTAATTAATTACTAACTATGAAGAATTATTTACTTCTTCTTGCTGCTGCTACCCTTGGCACTGTTGCCAATGCGCAGGAGTTCGCAGCTATGGATACTGTCAATGTGACTAGTGATCTGTCTGAGATCTCGGCTGGCTTCACTTTCGCCTCTTCTGAGAGCGTTTCTATGAACGCTGCCTACGCAGACAGCTACAAGACTGTATCTCTCACTGCTGATGGCGATGCTGTCAAGGCTCTTGTAATTGACGGTAAGGCTTACGGGATGCCCAAGGGTGCTCAGGGCAATACCAATCCTACTGGTATCCTCAGTGCTCCGCAGACTTCCGGCGCTGTCTACGAGTTCGACGTTAAGGCCGACGGCTATCTCTACGTCTTCTCT
>CAVILU010000003.1:33553-41315 GCA_963643535.1 bacterium
CTAAGCTCACCTACAACAAGAACTACTATGTATGGGCTGGTCAAAGTACCGATGCTGCTATGATGGCTTACTCAATCGTCGTATTTGGTACTGATGGCACTAAGTATGCAGGTTCTCTCCCCAGTGGCACTGGTGACGATGAGGGTATCTTCGCTGCAGGTGGCAAGATCGTTGCCGAGGGTGGTGATGCTTATACCGCAATCAGCTGGAAGCGCACCTACGTCAAGCTTGATGGCAAGAACAAGACAACTTGGGCTGACTATGAGTCCGATGCGACTGTCAAGGCTGAGGTTGATGCATACCTTGCCGAGAAGGGCTTGACTCTTTGCGCAAAGGATGCCCCAGGTGCTGACAAGAATCTCTGCACCGCTATCGAAAACGCAGGTACGGCTATCGCAACTGCTGCCGACATCATCACGGCCGCTGGTGGCGCTGAGTGGAAGAGTGGCAATGCTTCTGGCGTTATCGCATTCCCTGTTGCAGCTGACACCAAGTACTATCTAAACGCTACTGGTTCCAAGATCACCTGCGGTGGTTATGTCTTCATCCCCGGTGCTACCGAGCTCGCAACTGTCGAGGGTGCTGCTAACGCTGCCATCAAGAACATCACCATCGATGATCTCGATGAGAACGCTCCTATCTACAACCTCCAGGGCCAGCGCGTAGGCGAGGGCTACAAGGGCGTTTGCATCCAGAACGGCAAGAAGTTCATCGTAAAGTAAGCCTTAGGGCTGCTTCCCGATAGGGCTTCAATCCTATAAAGCTTATATCCCCAGGCGCGGCCGACATTCAGTTGTCGGATGGCGCCTGGGGATTGTTTTTTTGTGTTGGAATTGATGACGAAAGGGCAAAAAAGTGCCCCGCGCATTTGAGCATCGTTGAGAGGCTTGGCGGGGACTCACATTGCAAAGATGATTATTATCCTCGAACTTATATGGTTGCCCCCTCGCTCATGAGAAAATCATACGCATTTACCCACTCTACGCCGTTGTCATCCATATGCCGTTTGATGAGGTCCTCTGTGATGATGACTTTTCGGAACGAGTCATCAATTTTTAGCAGACTCGCCATCTCCTGCTGCCTTTTCTCCTCCGTCGGCAGTCTGTATGCCGATTGGACATATACGCGCTCGGACCCGCGGTTGCATACGAAGTCAACCTCCAAAAGACTCCGGCCATACGTGCCGTCCTCGTTCTGTGCGCGTGAGGGCACGACTCCTACATCCACCAGATACCCTCGGTTGCGAATCTCATTGTAGATCAAGTTCTCCATCAAGTGGGTCTCCTCGACCTGCCGAAATCCGAGACGTGCGTTCCTTAGTCCCAAATCCTCGAAATAATATTTCTGTGGAGTGTCTATATATTTTCGCCCTTTGATATCGTACCTTACGCAGTGCGAGATGAGGAACGAGTCCTCCAACATTTTCAAGTACTCTTTGACGGTATTCTTGCTTATGTTTATCCCCTTGACGCTGCGAAATGTGTTCTCTATCTTCGACGGGTTGGTCAATCCTCCAATGCACGAGGCCATCACGTCCAGCAGTTCGACCATGACCTCCTCGCCTTTTATGTGGTACCGCTCCTTGATGTCCGTGATGTACGTCTTCTCAAACAGTCCTTTCAGGTAGCTTATCTTCTTCTGCTCGTCGGGCTCTGTGCAAATGTGCGGCAACCCGCCGTAGGTCATATACTCCTGGAGTACTTGGTGCGACTCCATTTCGGGGTGTGCGGAACGATACTCCGCATAGGAAAGTGGCGTTATGTGGATCTCCTCGCCTCGACCGCGAAACTCGGTAATGACGTCTTTTGAAAGGAAACGGGAGTTCGAGCCCGTGACGTAAACGTCCGCATTCTTGACGCTCAAATATGAGTTCAACACGTCCTCAAACTCCGGCACGACTTGCACCTCATCAAGCATGATGTAATGCATGTCCTTGTCCTTCATTTGACTGTCGATATACTCGAGCAGGGCATCCGGGTCGCGGTATCTCTTGTTTCGTCGGTCCTCAAGGTCCATCTCTATGATATGGTCCTCTTTGACTCCATCCCCTATGAGGTAATTCTTAAACAACTCCCTCAAGAGATAAGATTTTCCCGAGCGGCGTATCCCTGTCACCACTTTTATGAGCCCATTATGCCTGCTGCCAATGAGCCTCTTCAGATGCAAATCGCGCTTGATCTCCATGTTCTGCAGAACTTTTCTGGTCATCTGACCACTTTTGTGACGTAAAATTCCCCTTTTTCGCCCACTTTCGCAATTTTGGAGCCTAAAATGTAATGTATTATCGCTTTTGTGTTGAATGTTTAACTCCTTTGCCCTGTTTTGCTTCCTAAATGCCCCTTTCTACTGACCAAAAGTGGTCATCTGACCAGTTTTGGTCAGTGGGAATTGATATTTGATTAATAATTAGATACTTATGAAGGCGTGTGCGCGCCAACAAAATATTAAATGCTATTGGTATCGCACTATCCCGTGAACTCTCATCACCAACGAACAAAAATGCAAGTGTTTCTCAACGTTTCCGCCCCTTCCGAACAAATCCGTGTAATCTGTGGACAATTCTCTCACCACGCACCACAAATTCCCCTTTGCAAAACCCCGTAATATTGACTAATTTCGCACTAATAAGCCAACTCTGGCCAAATACCACAAAAACAACACTTCCCGCAATGGCGGACAAGTGCCAACCATAAAAGAATACCAGTTAACTCAGCAATTAAACCTCCCCCCCAAAAAATATGCTGAGAGCAGCAGGCGGAACAGCGCAAACAGTATATGCGCACAAAGCATGCGCCAACCGCCAACTGCAAACTGTAAACTGTTAACTGACAAGTGGAAAACGTCTCCATGCAGGATCTCCCTGCCCTCCATAGCCGCCTCGAGCCGGCCATCTCCCAAGCTATAAGCAGGGTAGTGGCCAGCGGAGCATATATCCGCGGTTCCGAAGTCCGCGCCCTCGAAGATGAACTAGCGCGCTACGCCGGCACCTCCTACTGCCGCACCTGCGCCAACGGCACCGAGGCCCTGCAGATTGCCCTCATGGCTCTCGACCTCCAACCCGGCGACGAGGTCATAACCACCACTTTCTCCTTCATCGCCGCCGCCGAAGCCTGCAAACTCCTTGGCCTCAAAGTCGTATTCGCCGACATCGACCCCAAGACTTTCAATGTCGACCCGCGAGGCATAGAGAAACTCGTCTCGCCACGCACGCGAGTCATTATCCCCGTACATCTCTTCGGCCAAATGGCCCCCATGGAGCCTATCCTCGACATCGCCAAGCGACACAACCTAACCATCATTGAGGATGCCGCCCAAGCCTTCGGTGCCGAGCAAACGGTCTTCGGCAAACGCCTCAAGGCCTGCAACGTGGGCCACATCGGCTGCACGTCCTTCTTCCCCACCAAAAACCTCGGCTGCATGGGCGACGGCGGTGCTCTCTTCACCAACTCCGAGGAGCTCGCCAACAAAATCAACATCGTGGCTTCCCACGGCGCCGAACGCAAATACCACAGCACCCGAGTAGGCATCAACAGCCGCCTCGACGAGCTCCAGGCCGCCATCCTCCGCGTCAAGCTCCGCCACCTCGACGAGTGCATCAGCCGCCGACGCTCCGCCGCCCTCAAATACCGCGCAGCCCTCGCCGCCGACGATTTCGTCGTGTGCCCCGCCATGGCCGACGGCCACACCTTCAACCAGTTCTCTCTCCACGTCAACTACGGTTGCCGCAACGACCTCCGCGAGTTCCTAGCCCAGCAAGGCATATCGACAATGATATATTTCCCCGAGCCCATCCACCGTCAGCCAGTCTTCGCCCGCGACCTCTCCGAGGCCGAACTCGCCTCTTGCCCCGAGGCCGACAAGACGGCCGCCTCTGTGCTAGCTCTCCCCATGCACTCCGAGCTCACCCCCGACACCATAGCAAAGGTAGCCGCCGCCGTCAACTCATTCAGCATCGGTGCCAATCGCAGAGCAAGAGAGAGCAAATAAGACGTCTCAAGAAAGAAAATAATGGCGCAAACGTCATCAAATACACCCAGTCAACAACCGTCCCCAACCCCCAGTAATTGTCAATTGTCAACTGTCAATTGTCAATTGGATAAGGATTGTCAATTGATACATCCCTCCGCGGTAGTAGACGACAACGTGACCATAGGCCCGGGTACCCGCGTCTGGCACTTCGCCCACCTCGTCTCGGGTTGCCACGTGGGCGCAAATTGCTCCCTCGGCCAGAACGTCGTCGTAATGCCCACGGCTGTGGTTGGCAATGGCTGCAAGATTCAGAACAACGTCTCGCTCTACGATGGCGTGACCCTCGAAGATGATGTTTTCATTGGCCCTTCGGCCGTCTTTACCAACGTCATCAATCCACGTGCCTTCATCCCCCGCAAGAGTGAATATCGCCCCACTGTTGTCCGCCGCGGGGCTTCGATAGGTGCCAACGTCACGGTGGTCTGTGGCAACGAGATAGGTGAATATGCCCTCGTCGGCGCCGGCAGTGTCGTCACGCACCCCGTGCCCTCATATGCCCTCATGGTCGGCAACCCCGCCTGCCAGATAGGTTGGGTGTCCCGCGCTGGCCATCGCCTCAATTTCGATCATTCGGGCCACGCCTCGTGCCCCGAGACGGGCGAGCAATATCGTCTCACGACATCCCCCGACGGCTCGCAGTCCGTCCTCCCCCTTTAGATTATTCCCGATACTATGAATACCCCAAAACTCCGCATGGCAGTCGTCGGCTGTGGCTACATTGGCCACCGCCACATGGCTATGATCGACGCCAACCCCGAGATGGAACTCGTGGCCGTGGCCGATGTCCGTGCGGCTGATGTTTGCGGCGCCCCAGAGGGTGTCCCCTTCTTCTCGAATGTCGACGATCTCCTCGCCAACTCCGGTCACCTGGATGTCGTCTCCGTCTGCACGCCCAACGGCTACCATGCCGAGATAGCCATCCGCATCCTCCAGTCGGATGTCAATGTCCTCATGGAGAAGCCCCTCGCCCTCTCGAATGCCGACGCCCGTCGCATCGCCGATGCCGAGAAGGCCTCCAAGGGCAGAGTCTTCAGCGTCTTCCAAAACCGATATACCCCCACCTCCCAGTGGCTCAAGGACGTGGTCTCGGGCGGCACGCTCGGCGACATCACGTCCATTGTGGTCTCCTGCCAATGGAATCGTGACGAGCGTTACTACAAGCCCGGCTCGTGGCATGGCACAGCAGCTCTCGACGGCGGCACCCTCTTTACGCAGTTCTCGCACTACGTCGATATCCTCCTCTGGATTGTGGGCGAGGTGGATATCCTCTCGGCCGCGTTCGACGATTTCGCACATAAGTCCACCACCGATTTCGAGGACACTGGCGCCTTCGTTTTCCGCACCCGCCAAAGTGGCGCAATAGGCACGTTCAACTACACCACTGCCGTCCCCGCCGAGAACCTCGAGAGCTCGATAACCCTCATCGGCACCAAGGGCAGCGTCAAAGTGGCAGGCCAATATATGAGCGACGTGGCCTTCTGCAAGATCCCCGGCTACGTCATGCCTCAGCTCCCGCCCCCCAATCCGCCCAACGACTACGGCGCCTACAAGGGCTCGGCGGCCAACCATTGCTACGTCTTCGAGAATATTGCCGATGTGCTGCTGCGAGGAGCAGAGCCCACTGCCGCTCTCTCCGACGGCATGTCTGTTGTCGACACCATTGAGCGCGTATATGCTCTCCGCTCGGGCAATTATGCTTCGTCCACCCCTCTTACCTATCGCCCATGAGCAAGACGCAACCCATTAGCGGACTGACCATTTCAGTCACGGGTCTGGGCTACGTAGGCCTCCCCGCCGCTCTCGCCTTTGCCGCTCATTACCATGTCATTGGCTTCGACCTCTCTGCGGACCGCGTCGATATGCTCCGCCGCCGAATAGATCCCAGTGGCGCCGTGCCCCCCGAGTCCTTCGACAATCTCGACATTGAGTTCACTGCCAACCCGGCCGACATCCGCCGAGCCAATTTCCACATTGTGGCAGTCCCTACTCCCGTAGACGATAGCCACGTGCCCGACATCTCGCTCCTCAAGGCCGCCATGGTTACCGTTGGCCGCGCCCTTAAGCGTGGCGATACCGTCGTCGTCGAGAGCACCGTCTACCCCTGCTGCGTCGAGGAGGATTGTCTGCCCATCTTGGCGAAAGAATCGGGACTGACACCCAATACCGATTTCAACATTGGCTACAGCCCCGAGCGCATCAACCCCGGCGACAATAAGCACACCTTCACCACCGTACGCAAAATAGTCTCAGGCGGAACTCCCGCGGCCCTCGACATTGTGGCCGGCGCATACCAGTCCGTCATCGAGGCCGAGGTCTTCCGAGCCTCAAGCATCCGCGTGGCCGAGGCCGCAAAGGTCATCGAGAACACTCAGCGCGATGTCAATATAGCCCTTATGAACGAGCTCTCGCTCATCTTCAGCCGCATGGGCATCGAGACGAGCGACGTTATCGAGGCCGCCTCCACCAAGTGGAATTTCCTACCTTTCCACCCCGGCCTCGTCGGCGGTCACTGTATCGGCGTCGACCCCTATTACCTTGATTATAAGGCCAGCAACCTCGGCTATCATACCCAGATTATCAACCACGGCCGCTACGTCAACGACTCCATGGGCCGCTACGTCGCCAAGCAGACCGTCAAGCGTCTCCTCTCTAAGGGGTGGGGCTCGGCAGGTATGCGTGTCCTCGTTATGGGCCTCACGTACAAGGAGGATGTGCAGGACGTGCGCAACACTCGCGCCGTGGACATCATGGACGAGCTCCGCTCTTTCGGTATCGAGAGCGTCGAGGTTATGGATCCCGTGGCCTCTAAGCGCGACTCCCGTGCCCTCTACGGCTTCGAGCCTCAGGACGAGGCCGAGGGCGTGTACGATGCCATTATCGTCGCCACCGCCCACGGCGTTTTCCGCAGCCTCGGTCAAGATTTCTTCGACCAACATTTGCGCCCCGGCGGCGTCCTCTCCGATATCTACGGCCTTTTCCGCGACGTTAAAGGCTTCGACTCCTGGCGTTTATGACCCAATCCCGCAAGGCCGTTATCTGCTCGCAGAGCAATTTCGCCACCGACTACCGCATCGAGAAGATGCGCCAGACCCTCACGAATCTCGGTTATGAGGTATCCCTCCTCGGCCGCTCTCACCCCACCGATGGTCGCAAGGCTACTGATGGTGTGACGTATCTCCGCCATTTCTTTTGGCACGGCCCCCTTTTCTATGCCGAGCTCAATCTCCGCCTTTTCTTCCGCCTCCTCTTTGGGCAAAAATGGGACCTCATAGTCTCCATCGACCTCGACACCCTTTGGGGTTGCCAGGCCGCCGCTCGTCTGCGCTCCACCCGCCTCCTTTGGGATAGCCACGAGCTCTTCCCCGAGGTCCCCGAGATTGCGGGTAAGCCTCTCGTGAAGAAAGTTTGGTGGGCCATTCAGGATTTCTGCGTGCCTCGCCTCCGCAAGACCGATGTGGCGGTGACTGTCTGCCAGTCCATTGCCGATATTTTCCGTGAGCATTACGGCCGCGAATTTCTCGTTGTGCGCAATGCGCCTCTTGCCGCCCGTGCCGCCGAGGTCTCCGCTGCGCAGTCCGCCGTCTCGGCCGAGCCTCACCCGTTCACTATTCTCTACCAGGGTGCCGTGAATGTTGGCCGTGGCGTCGAGGAGACTATACGTGCTCTGCCTCAATTGCCCGAATGCCGTTTCCTCGTCGTTGGCGATGGCGATGTCCTTGCCAGTGCCAAGGCT
>CAVILU010000003.1:41325-49744 GCA_963643535.1 bacterium
GGCTCTTGCCGCTGAGGTGGGCGTGGCGGATCGTGTGGAGTTTGTTGGCCGTGTGCCGTTCCGCAATCTTGCGCCATATATGGCAAAGTCCGACCTCGGCCTCGTCTTTATGCAAAATCTTTGCCTCAATTATTACTACGCCCTCCCCAACCGCGTCTTCGACTTCGTACAGGCTGGTCTGCCCATCCTTGGCAGCCGTTTCCCCGAGATTGCCGCCATAGTTGAGAACGAGAAGGACGAAAACGGCAATCCGCTCCCCGTAGGCCTCTGCATAGATGATACCGAACCCGACGCCATAGCCCGGGCCGTCCGCCAGATTATGGCCGACCCCGACATGGTGGCCCATTGGCGCGACAACGTCAGGCATCTAGCCCCACGCCTCACGTGGGAAGCCGACTCTGAGAAACTCGCTTATCAATTGACAATTTACAATTGACAATTGACAATTGCTGGGGGGGGGACGCCAAGCTATCGTTCAGTCTGCCGGGGTCTAGACAACTGTTAATTGTTAACTGAGTGCTGAGCTCTGTTAACAGAGTTGTTTATCTTTGGGAAACCAAAATTATAAGCACTCACTATGTTGTCTTTCAATTTCTCCAAAGTTAAGCAGAACGCCAAATTTTGGGGCATCTCACTGCTGCTTGCCCTACTCCTGGCATTTGCTATAACGCGTTCCTGCAACTCTCCCAAAGAAGAAATCCCCGACCGAATAGACTCCCTCATGTCCCGAATGACATTCGAGGAGAAACTCGGCCAGCTCAACCTCCTCCCCGGTGGCGACCTCTCGACGGGCAACGCCGTCAACACCAATCTCAAGAAGAAAATCAAAGAAGGCCAAGTTGGTGCCGTGCTCAACGTCCGCGGTGCCAAGAAGATATATGAGCTCCAACGCATAGCCGTCGAGGAGAGCCGTCTCGGCATACCCTTGCTCGTGGGTCTCGATGTCATCCATGGCTATGAGACTGTACTCCCCATTCCTCTCGCCCAGGCTTGTAGTTGGGATACCGCCCTCGTCCGCCGTGGAGCTGAGATGGCAGCCGAGGAGGCCACCGCAGCCGGCATCAACTGGACCTACTCGCCAATGGTCGACGTGGCCCACGATGCCCGTTGGGGACGCATTGCCGAGGGCTATGGCGAGGACCCCTTCCTCTCGGGCGAGATGGGTGCCGCAGCAATCAACGGTTACCAAGGCGCCTATCGCAATGAGGATGGTTCCATTGTTGACCAACGTTGGACTTCGGACCGCCAACTCATGGCTTGCGTTAAGCACTTCGCTCTCTATGGCGCAGTCGAGGCAGGTAAGGATTATAACTACGTCGATATGAGCGAATCGCGGATGGAGAATATGTACCTCCCTCCATACAAACGTTGCGTCGAGGCAGGCGCGGGCTCTGTCATGACTTCCTTCAATCTTATTGATGACGTACCTGCAACGGCAAATGGAGAGCTTATAGATGGTAAACTTCGCAGATCCTGGGATTTCGATGGCTTCGTCGTGACGGACTATGCGTCTATTAGCGAGATGGAGACCCATGGCGTGGGAAATAGCGAAAAGAATGCTTACAATGCCCTCAACGCCGGCACCGATATGGATATGTGCTCGGAGCATTTCGTCAAGTATCTTGACAGTTCCAACGAAGAGGCTGTTGACATAGCCTGCCGTCGAGTCCTCGAAGCCAAAGAGCGTCTTGGCCTCCTCGACGATCCTTACCGCTTCTGCAAGACGGAGCGCGAGAAGACTGATCTTTATACGTCGAAACATCGCAAGATTGCCCGTAAGATGGCCACCGAGAGCTTCGTGCTTCTCAAGAACGAAGGAGATGTTCTCCCTCTCAAGAAAAGTGGTCATATTGCGCTTATAGGCCCCCTCGCCAACACCCGCAACAACATTGTCGGCTGCTGGAGCACTGGCGACAAGCCTCAGAAATACTCCACCCTCTACGAGGCTATGACGAAATACCTCGGCAGCGATGCCGTAGTCACCTATGCACAGGGCAGCAATATCTACGACAGTGAGCGAATGCAGACAAATGCCGATTTCGGCCGCCACATAACACGAGTAGACAAGTCGGCAGCTCTCGCCGAGGCTGTCAACGTGGCGCAGAAAGCTGATGTGGTTGTCCTCGCGCTCGGTGAGTTGGCCGAGATGAGTGGCGAGAGCTCTTCCCGCTCCGACATCTCTATGCCCAATGCCGAGAAGGACCTTATGGAGGCCATCGTCAAACTTGGCAAGCCCGTTGTTCTCCTCAATTTCGCCGGTCGCCCAACGGACCTCTCTTGGGAGAGTGAGCACATCCCCGCGATTATGAACGTCTGGTTCGCTGGCTCCGAGACTGGCGATGCCATTTGCGACGTCCTTTTTGGCGATGTGTGCCCATCTGGCAAACTCGTGACCTCAATGCCTCGCTGCGTAGGCCAGTTGCCTCTCTACTATAACCACACCAACGGCAGCCGCCCAGTGCCCAACGGCTCCACGAATTTCCGCAAGTACCAGTCTAACTACATCGACGTTGCCGAAGGCCCGCTCTACCCGTTTGGTTTCGGCCTCTCATACACCAAGTTAACCTATTCAAATATGAAGGCGGAGTTCCTCTGTGGGAATGGTCCCGACAATGGAGACACGGACTTTGATTTAAATTGGTGCAAAAAGGACACGCTCTACAACGGACCTTTTAAAGATAAAGGAATCTGTGTGGTTGACTCGATGCGAGTTAGTGTGACTGTAAGTAACAAAGGCTCTCGTGATGCTGATGAGGTAGTCCAACTCTATGTCGGAACAAGAAAAACAAGGAATGTCCACCCCGTCAAACAGCTCGTTGCATTCAAACGCGTCCATATTAAAGCCGGTCAAAGCAAGCGGGTCTCATTCTCATTTCAAATGGAACCCTTTAGTGTTCTCCCGTATGAAGGAGATGATTATACGGATTATACGATTATGATAGGTGGAAGCAGTGAGGATGTTCTTTCTCAGAAATGTGTATTCCGTTGTATGGCGTGGTATTAGATGATTACTAACTACTAAGTTCACATCTCTCCTCCCCAACAAAAAAAATAACGCCCAAGAGCAGACCCGTAAAAATCTGCCTCTTGGGCGTTTTCTTTTATATTGATATCTCAAAAACTCCTATTCCCTGACAGCCGCCAAAGCCTGATACTTCCTTGAGCAAACCATCTGAATAAGATATATTGCGCTGATGCCCACGCCCACAACGTAAGGCGCGGTGGCACCGCCGACAAGTCCCGAAAGAGGCCCGACAATAAGTGGCGAAGTGAACTGACCCAGGTACAGGGCGGCGGAAATGAGCGGCATAACCGTTGTGGCCGCATTCTTGCCACCCTTGATCGAGGCTATGGTATTGAGGTATGGCATTCCGATGCCGTTGGCCAGCCCCACCAGTGCAGAGCCAATGAGCAACAGCGGAGTGGAGACGCCAAGAGCGTAAGCCCCATAGCCAAATATAAACATCAGCGGCGCAAGATATTTCAAAGTGCGGCTCATATGCCCCATCATCCATCCGAAGAGCAAACCTATGAGAGCCGCTACGACGTCGAGCCCCACCATGATGAGGGTGATGTCGTTGCCCGTAAGCGCGGCATTGGCACGGGCGGTGATGGCAAAGTTTGTGGGGAAGATGAAGAATAGCAGCATCTGCAAGTACATGCCTATCACCGATGGCGCAAATCGGGCAAGCGATGCCGCAGGGTGTCCGGGTTTCTTGCGCGCTTTGGTCACGCCTGTCTCGCTCTCATAATAGTCAGGCGCGTCCTTCATGGTCTCGCTGCCAGTCGTAAGGCGCTCATTGGGCAGAAATGCCGCCACGAGCACCACAGCGACAATGCCCAGCAAATAGACCAGGAAAGAGTAGTTCCAACTGATATTGGAAAGCAATCCGCTAAGAAGAGTGGCTACCACGCCGCCCATCTGGTTCATAAACGCGGAGAGACCCATAAGGCTCGCCTGCCTCTCGGGCGGAAAGTAATATGCAAGCAGACCTGTCGACAGCGGCATTATCATACCTACACTTACGCCCAGGAGTGCCCTCATGGCAAGCACAACCCAAATATTGTCGGCCAGGAAAGCCCCGGCACCAAAGACTGTGTACATCGAGAGCCCAATCAATGCGAGCGTCCGCGTCCGGAAGATCTTGCAGAGCGGGGCGAATAGTAGATTGGTGACAATGATGAACAGTGCCGGCATGCTGACAATCAGCTGTATCAGCACATTGCTATATCCCGCAAAATGTTCTTGGATGACTCCCAAGGCAGGGGCTACGGCTGCGCCGGCCATTACGGTGAGGAGGGAGATGGAAAGAATAGTGGCAATCAGTTTCTTGCTCTGATCCATAATAGTGATTAAATGTTAGGTGGAGTTTCCAGCTCTTCCAGGCTGCAAATCTTCAGTCACCTACCAACCACAAGAGAATCTTCAGCTGCCTCGATTTTGCGGCGCAAAATTACAAAAAATCCTCAAGCGAAATTGATTGAGCTTTTATCCTGTATGTCTGCTAAGTTTAGTTTGTATAATATTTAACCCCTTTGCGTGCGAAATTCACATAAGTATTCCCTCTCTGTTCTCTCATATTTAGTATGTCTACTGATCATACTATGCGTTTTAGTTGTATGTATTTTATTGTCAAATGAATAACTGCCAAATAGACTTCCGCACTATCCAAAATCATTCATTCCAAACGCGCAATTTCACTCAAAACTGTTCATTCAGAACGCGCAATTTCGCCAAAATCATTCATTCCCAACGCGCACTCACGCCCTTTGCTGCCAATTTTGTAAAATGGTATTTTATAAAATTCCCCGATTTTGTAAAACGGCATTTTAAAGAGCACAGGGTTGGACAAGCAACTTCTCACGCAAGTGATGGTGGATAACCGCCAAGAGGTGGAGCAATTCAAGGTTCACCGCCGCAATGTCGATATGGACAGCTTCCCTTGCTACGTCTTCGTGGGTGTGCGTCGTGCCCGAGGATGAGCTCGCCATTCAAGTGTCATATCGCATCTCGGCAGCCGATTCCACTTTCGAGCGCGAGGTGGGCGCGCTTCGCAAGTTGCCTGCTGTGAAGCCTTGCCGCCGCCGTCTGATTATTACTTATGACGAGGAGACGACTATCCCGTGCGAT
Organism: bacterium; assembly: GCA_963643535.1. Lineage (GTDB taxonomy): Bacteria > Bacteroidota > Bacteroidia > Bacteroidales > Marinilabiliaceae > W3P20-009. The sequence goes on from CAVILU010000003.1 coordinate 46,457, forward strand.
GATGGCGCCTCCATCGAGGTCATCCCTTACTGGAAATGGGCGCTCAGGAGATGACTCCAATCTTCTTGACCCGCTCCTCAAAATCTTCCTTGCCGCACGCCGAGAGCTTTTTGGTCTGTGCTCGGTAGTTGTATATGGTGTTGACGCTGTAGTGCAATATCTCGGATATCTTGCCGGAGTCCGTTATGCCGAGGCGGATCAGGGCGAAGATGCGCATCTGAGTGGTCAGTCGGCCAGGCTGAGGCTCCGTTATGCGGCCCTCGGGCATCAGGAGGGCGTTGAATTGCGCCACGAAGTCGGGGTAGAGGTGCAGGAATGCCGTGTCGAAGTTGATATACAGGTCTTCCAAGTCGTCGGTGTTGAATTCCGCCGAGCGCATGAGGGTGTTGAGGTCCGCTGTCTGTCCATTGCGTATCTTGTTACGGACTTTCTTCCGCAGGTCGTCCAGCCGCTCCACGTAGCGCGAGCAGAGGCTCATAAATCGCCCTACGTACTCCTCCTTCACGCGGTTGGCCTCGGAGAGCTGGTTGTTCAGTGCCTGGCGCTGCTCGCTTAGTCTGGTCAGCTCCGCGTTGGCTTCCACGAGCTGTGCGTTGACGTTTGTGAGTGTCGTGTTGCCTTTTGCCAGGCGGTCGCGCGCCTCTTTCAGTTTGTTTCGTTGGACTACGACGTATACCACTATGGCTACGAGCATCACCACGAGCACCATGAGCCAGAAGAGCGTCACCCGCAGCCGCGACTGCGACAGTTCACCCTCGGCCTTATACTCTTGGGCTATCTTGGTCAGCAGGGGCGATATGGTGGAGAGTCGTTGGCGGCTGCCAAAGCGGTTGGCGCACTCGCTCGTGTAGCAGATATATCTGTATGCGCGGTCCACTTCCCCCATAAGTATCAATTGGTTGGAGAGCTCCCACATCGACCCTTGGTCCAGTACGCCGTTCCGTATGTCCGCCAATGCCGATTCCCCGAGCCAAAGGAGCATCTCGGCCGTGTCTTTCCGATTCTTAAACTCCAAATATCTGTAGAGCGCGAAGAGGGCGTATTCCGTTGTCCCCGATGTCACTTGCGCCCGCCATAAGTCGCTGTATCTCATCGAGCATGCGGTGTCTTGAGCATCCAGAGCCAAGTGCTCCCGCGTCATGAGTACCACGGTCGACATGGAGTCCGCCACTGCGTATAGGGCTTCGCGGCACTCCTCTGCGGCTCGGCAATACTCCTCGCGGGACTTGGCGAGGGGTGAGTAATAGGAAATCTCTTCGAGGACGTGAGTTTTGGATACGAAGTATTGCTTCTGGGCTTCAGTAGACAACCCTTCGATGTCGAGCCTGTTCAAAATATCGAGGCTTTCGACGTAAGTGCCGGTATTTGAACAAATATGCGCCTTGAGGGCCTTGCAGATGGCCGTGCGCGACGTGTCGCCATCTCCCGTGGCCGCCGCTATGCATATGTCGAGGTATGCTATGGCAGAGTCTTTTACGAAAGGCCGGTACTCGTCGTAGAGGCTGAAGGCGAGTTCATATCGCGCGTCGTCCGATTTGGCTTTTGCCAGTTCCCCGCGCAGTGTGGCTATCTTGGCCTCTTTCTGCGCCACGTATTCGTCCGAATGGTCTATTGCGTAGTCCACTTGGCGAAGGATGGAGTCCACCTTCGTGTCGATGTGCCCACTGGCCGTTGCCAATGTCATGATGGTTTGCGCCACCAAGAGTGCAAGTGTTGCGATTGCCTTACGTATGTTCATAAATGTAAAGATACACTCTTTCCCGTAATCTGCAATCACGCCAACAGCGAAAACGGTCGAGGACGACATGCGGAGTGCGGGTGTGGCTTCCGCTTGCGAATTGCCAACCTACGTGCTATCTTTGTACGTATTAGGCAAAGATTAAAAGCGTTACGACCATGCAGACAACAAGAGTGCGGAAATTGCCGATTGGCATTCAGACTTTCTCTGTAATAAGGGAAGAGGGGTATATATATGTAGATAAGACAGATTTAGTCTGGGATCTTGTAAACAAGGGTGTCAAGTACAACTACCTCAGTCGTCCGCGCCGTTTTGGAAAGTCTCTGTTGGTGACCACTCTGCAAGCATATTTCGAGGGACGCAAGGAACTTTTCGAGGGCCTCAAAATAATGGACTTGGAGACTGATTGGCAGCCGAGGCCCGTCATCCGACTCGATATGAGCCAGGCGGGCGAGTCTTCTGCTAAGCTCAATTCATACCTCAATCAAGCCTTTGAGAATTACGAGAAGAAGTTTGGAGTAGTAAATGCCGTAGGCTCTGAACTCCAAACAAGGCTCCACAATATCATAGAGACCGCCTGCAAATCTTCCGGTCAGAAAGTAGCCGTCCTTATCGACGAATACGACTTCCCTCTCCAACACTCATGGGGCACGCCTGAGCACGAGAAGTGCGCGGCTACGTATCGCGAGGTTTTCACCATCCTCAAGGCCGACGACGAGTTCATCCGTTTCGTCTTCATAACCGGAGTGGCCAAGTTTACGCAAATATCGCTCTTCTCGGCTCTCAACAACCTCATGAACATTAGTTTCAAACCCGAGTATGAGGCCATTTGCGGCATCTCGCAAGAGGAGTTGGAGAGCACCTTTGGCCCCGAGATTGAGAACTTGGCCGAGGAAAACGAATGTACGAAAGAGGAGGCCATAGGCAAACTTAAAGAAAACTATGACGGCTATCATTTCTCGAGGAAATGCAAAACCGACGTCTACAACCCTTTCAGCCTCATATATGCACTCGAGAATAAGAAAATATCGAGTTATTGGGTGGCTTCGGGAGCCAGCACGCTGATTGCTAAATTCGTAAAGGATGCCGAAATCCGCCTGAAGGAATTTGATGGTTGCCGAATAGGTGCCGACGTTATTGAGGTGTCCGATATCTTCAACGGTGGCCCCGAACTTTTCCTATATCAATCTGGCTACCTGACAATTAAAGGGTATAGGAATGATGTCTACACTCTCGGCTTCCCGAACAAAGAGGTGCGTCAAGCTCTCTATAAGACGGTGCTGCCCGTCTTGGCAATGCGAGTCGAGAACAATACCCAGACAACGCAGGGTATTCTCCAAAGCGACCTCCAGGATGGCATCCTCCCCGAGGCCATGGACGCGCTCAAAGCACTGATAGCCGACGTTCCATACAGCAACAAGAAGTTGGCAAGTATGGATATGGAGGAGCGTTACCGCCTTATCATCAGCACTATACTCAACGCCATAGGCCTCAATGTCGAAGTAGAGCATATGCTCTCGACCGGCCGCATAGACGTGGTGGCAAGCACA
>CAVILU010000004.1:0-40690 GCA_963643535.1 bacterium
TTCTCGGGGTGGATTACAGTCTTGAGCGCAGAGATTATTTGCGCCGGGTAAATTGCTGACATTGTGGGTATTTATGAAGGGGGAGAGGTATGTGATTGTCGTTGAAGGTGGAGATGGAGACCATGCGTCCCCTACTCCTTGAATTTGACGTTGCGACCTACGTTGTGGTAGTTATCCTCCTCAATTTGGATATCAGGCTCTCGGAGCTCGATATCTTGCGGGAGGGTGAAACGGAAATACTTGATGGTCATTCCGGCGGCAATCCACTTTTGTTCGTAGTACGTGCGGATGCCGAGGGCGGGGTCGGTAAGTTTGCCGGCCTCGATGTCGGCGTAGAGGTCGGTTGTCGCAGCCTGTGGCTCAATGGCGTTCTCCTTGAGCATAGCCTGAGTGTAGGTTGTCAGGAATGGGCTGTCCGTCTTGAGGTGGACAAGTCCCTGCTGACTAACGAATTGGCGGTAGCGGGAGAGCATAAGAGTGCCAACGAGTCGCTTGCGGGGCTTCTTCATCTGCGGGTCGGGGAAGGTAATCCATACCTCACTAACCTCACCTGGCGCAAAAAACTTCTCAATGAACTCGATGCGCGTCCTGAGGAAAGCCACATTCTTAAGTCCCTCTTGCAGAGCCTCTGTAGCACCAGTATGCATGCGCGCGCCCTTGATGTCAACTCCAATATAATTGACGCTAGGGTTTCGGCGAGCCAGTCCTACAGTATATTCTCCGCGACCACAGCCGAGCTCTACGACAATAGGGTTGCTATTGCCAAACCACTCATTCCACTTGCCACGCATCTCGAAACCGTTCTCCTGCACAGACTCGAAACTGGCCTCGAAGACATGGCTATACTCCGCCATATCGGCGAATTTCTGAAGCTTATTCTTTCCCAAAACTTCTATTACTTAATAATTTGGATAGCAAGACAGGCCTATCGGGCCTCCTCGGGTTCCTCATGCTGCTCGATGAGAAGGCCGATGTCATGTATGCCCGTAAGGTTGTCCGCCCTCATGCCTTGAGTGATGCGGAAAGTGTAAGGGCCGGCGGCCGAGAAACGCACGCGGCTCATATACGGGCACCGCTCACTGTAGAGCGAGCCCCATCCGCTGCCAAGCCACGAGCCATCCGTCCGCGCAAGGATGCACTCGACGGTATCGCGCCTCGAATGGCCATCGGGAGCAATCACGTCCACAAAGAGCCAAAGGTTGGAGAAAGCATATTCATTGTCGTTACGCACCTGAAACATAATATCGTAGATGCCGAGAGTATCCCCGACATCGGCTCGAAAGACCGCCAACGTATCCTTGTCCCAACCCGTCTTGGCAAGGCTCACATACTCGTCGTAGACCACGCCGTTTGAGCAGGACGACACCACGAGGGCGCACACTGCGGCGCAGAGCGCAACCATCAGAGAGCGCACACTTGCCACCATAGATTTCAGACTATTCATTATTCAGCCTTGGGTTTTTGTTGCTGACCAGCTTGGTCCTGCTGCTGACGGTTGTTATTGCCATTGCCACCTTCGGGACGGTTGTTGCCACCACCGTTTCCACCTTCGGGGCGGTTGCCACGGTTGGGACGATCGTTGCGCCTCTGGTTGTTGAAGTTGCCACGGTTGCGGTCCTGTCGCTGGCCCTGACGGTTGTTGTTGTTGCCGCGGTTGCGGTTTTGCTGACCATCCTGACCCTGCTGGCCCTGCGGCTGGCGATTGCCTTGGCGATTGTTGTTGCCGCCCTGACGCTGCTGCGGGTTCTGCTGCCCTTGCTGCTGATTGGGCTGCTGATTCTGCTGAGCGGTTTCGGGCTGCTGCTGAGGCTTCTCGGACTGCTGGTTTTGTGGCTGACCTTGCTGTTGTCCCTGCTGTTGCTGGCTTTGCTGGGCATCGGGCTGGCGGTTGCGATTATCGTTTCGCTGGCCACCGCGGTTGTCGCGGTTGTTATTGCGGTCGCGGTTGCCACCGTTTCGGCGGTCACCACGATTGTCTCCATTGCGTTCGCCGTTTCTTTCGCCATTACGGTCACCGCCATTGCGCTGTCCTCCGCGGTTGTCGCGGTTGCCGCCATTACGGCGGTCGCGATTGCCACGCTTGCCGCCCTTGGAGTCGAAACGCGTAAGGTCGTCGTCGAGTTCGAGGACGCTGGAGTAGTTTTCCTCCTCGTTGGCCACGGTCTGCTGCTTGCCGCCAATGTCGTCGGGCTTCTTGCCTTCGGCATTCATACGTTGGATTTCAGCTACATGGTCGGCATCTACGGCCACAATATTAGATGGAGAATCCTTCTGTGGCGAATACCACATAATTCTCCTAAAGATGTCATACTTGAAGAAGTAATAGGTGCCGTCGGCTGTCTCAAGAGGCTTGTCGGTGGGCGGGAAACTGCGAATGGCATCGATATACGAAGCCAACTCATAGTTGAGGCAGCACTTGAGTTTGCCACACTGGCCGGCAAGTTTCACGGGGTTGAGAGAAAGATCCTGAACCCTTGCCGAATGAGTGGAGACGGAGATGAAACTCGTCATCCACGTGGCGCAACACATCTCACGTCCGCAAGGGCCGATGCCACCAATGCGCCCAGCCTCTTGGCGCGCACCGATCTGACGCATCTCGATTCGGACACGGAAACGGTCGGCAAGGACCTTGATGAGCTCACGGAAATCGACACGCTCATCGGCAATGTAATAGAAGATGGCTTTGGTACGGTCGCCCTGATACTCGACATCGCCAATCTTCATATTGAGATGAAGATCCTGCGCAATCTTACGGGCTTCGAGCATAGTCTCATGCTCAAGGCCTTTCGCCTCCTCCCACTTCTCGATATCTGTAGGACGAGCGATGCGATAGACGCGCTTGAACTCGTAGTTTTGCGGGTTCACGTGGTTCTTGTGCATCTGGAGGTAGACGAGTCGGCCCTGGAGAGTCACGGTGCCGATGTCATGACCAGGCGAGGATTCCACGGCCACCGTATCGCCCATCTTGAGCTGGATACCAGTGGAGTTGCGGTAATACGCCTTGCGCGTGTTCTTAAATTGCACCTCTACAAGGTCCGAGGCGTTGGGAGGCGTTGGGAGGTCGTCCAGCCAGTCATAGGTATGGAGTTTGCCGCCACGAATGGCACACGTGCCGCAGTGACTAACTTTCTCCTCAGGACGGTAGGTAATGGCCGGGATGAGGTCCTCGACCTTGTCGTCTTCGGCTTTGAGGTCGGGTATTTGCTCGTCGGCTCTTTTTATTTCGTCTTCCACAATATGTTTTTATTTATGTGTGAGGTTTGGCGTTCGCCCTGCCTAAGCGAGAGCCTGTCCGCCGCCTCGATATGATGGACTAAAATATTGAATGCTAAAGATAAAAACGCTATGTCGTCTGCTGAGTCTCAGTAGGCTCGGCCGATGGGCGTTTGGAATTTCGTATGAGGGCGGTAAGATTGAGGATCATACCTTTCATTATCATACGTATGCTGCCGTTCTGCTCCACCTTGGCGATGCAGTCGTCGAACATTGCGGCAAGCTTCTCGACATTGCCAACGTGGACGAAGGGGGCGAACTTGACAAGGAAAGCCTCCTCATCCGCCGTCAGAAAATTGAGTTCAGACTGGCAAAGATTCATTACGAAGCTCTCGCGTATGAGATGTTGGCAATAGAGGAGTAGAGTCTTTGCCTGTTCTCGCGACATTGACCTGCATTGGTCGGCAAGTTCGTTCATCGTTATGACATCCCTCTTCCATGCGCCGCGCATCATGCCTTTAAAGAACTCAAGGTTGGCTTTTGTGGCATCGGTAGACGACATTTGGCGGAGTGCGGCCACATAGTTTCCCTGCGCGATGTGCGCCACTCGTTTTGCCTCGTCACCGTAGAGACCGTCGCGTTTGGCCAGGGCTGCCGCCATATCCTCTTCCGAGATGGGCGGGATGCGGAAAGTCTGCGCGCGGCTGAGGATGGTGGGCAGAATTTTCTGCGAATCCTCACTTACGAGTAGGAACATTGTGTCCGTAGGCGGTTCCTCTAGGATTTTGAGGAGGCTGTTGCTGGTCGTCTCGTTCATCAGCTCAGGCTTCCAGATAATCATAATCTGGCGATCAGCCTCATAGGGCTTCATACTGAGTTTCTGATGGATGGCCGTAGCTGCATCTTTGGCAATGAGGGCCTGTTTGCCTACGCCGGCCGCCTTCTTGTCATCGGGTTCATCCTCAGGGGCGGGGGCAGATGATTTGCGCTGCGCCATTGCCGTTGTCCATTCCGGGAGACCGAAATAGGCGTTTTGCGTCACTTGCTCTCGCCACTCGGGGAGGAAGGAGTCGGTGTCGTCCGACGTTCCGACCTTGGCAATGGGGAAAATGAAGTGGACATCGGGATGTACAAGCTTGCTAATCTTGCGGCATGCCGGGCATTCGCCACAGGAATCGCCACCACTCTTGTCGCCCGTGCAATTGACATACTGCGCAAAGGCAATAGCCAATGGCAAAGAACCACAGCCCTCGCCACCAAGAAACATCATAGCATGCGGAGTACGCCCCTCGCCAGACATAGCGAGAAGACTATCCTTGACGGCCGATTGACCTATGACATCCTTGAATTGCATACAGAGAAAAAAGTCATCCGACAGAGCAGACGCAGATTGCCAAGAGAACCCGCCAAAAACGCAAGGCCGGTTCTACGGCAAAATATCCTCCAAAAGTAATGAAAATTTGCTCGTAAACGAAATCAGATGCCCCGACATTGCCCATAGCGCACAAATAAGGCAAAAACACAGCCTGGCAAGTGACGTTTTGCCTCTCATATCGCTACCTTTGCCCACAAAACCATAGGCATCAGCAAACCAACACAACACATCATGTCCACCATCCTATTCGACCGCGCAGTCTTCGGCCCCATCCGAAGCCGCCGACTTGGCATATCTTTGGGCATCAACCTATTGCCCGAGAATGGCAAGGTATGCTCTTTCGACTGCCTCTATTGCGAATGCGGATTCACCCACACTGGCGAGCGCAAGACAAGTTTATCCCCCCTGCCTTCGCGTGCCGAGGTCGCCCGTAAACTCGAAGCCACACTAAAACAGATGGCCGCCAAGGGCGAGCACCCCGACGTGATAACATTCGCAGGCAACGGCGAGCCTACCCTCAATCCGCACTTTCCCGAGATAATAGAGGACACTATCGACCTCCGCGACCAACTAGCCCCCGATGCCCGCGTCTGCGTACTCACCAACGCCACACGCCTCGGCGACGAGAAGGTTGCCAACGCCCTGTGCTCCATCGACGAAGCCATTCTCAAGATTGACTCGGGCCTCGACTCGACCGCCATACGGCTCGACCGTCCCGCCGCCACCGGCTACTCGCTCGCCAAAATCACCGAACAGATAATAAACTTAAAGGAGAAAATGGGCGACGCCCTGACAATCCAGACTATGTTCGTGAGCTGGACCGACGAGCAGGGCGCCTACGACAACACCAGCGAGGCCGACGTAGCCCCATGGCTCGAAATCCTCCGCCAGATAGCCCCGCCCCGCCTGATGATCTATACCATAGACCGCGAGACGCCTCTCAAGACAATGACCAAGACCCCGCCCGCCGTCCTCGACGCCATTGCCGCACGGGCTCGGGAGATTGTCGGTGAGGTTAGTGTGTCGTATTAGCCCTCCAGCCCCCCCCTCAAAAAGCAAAAACAAGCCCCGCAGGAACCTAAAAAATTCCTGCGGGGCTATATGTTTGTCTGTGCTCGAGAGCGGCGACTTAGCCGCGGATGATGCCGCGCTGAGAAGCCTTGACGAAGTCTACGATCTCGCGGACGATGTCGGTTTGCTCAAGCTCGGCCTGGATGTTCTCGAGAGCCTGAGTGGTGTTCATCTTGCAGAGGTAGAGGCGACGGTAAACCTCCTGGGCCTGAGCGATCTGCTCGGCAGTGTAGCCGTGACGCTTGAGACCTACAATGTTGAGGCCCTCGAAAGCAGCGGGCTCGCGACCGATCATAGTGAACGGGGGTACATCCTTGCCGAAGCGGGTGCCACCCTGGACCATGACGTAGCGACCGATACGGGTGAACTGATGGCAGAGAGAGCCACCACCGACAACTGCGAAATCAGAGCACTCCACCTCGCCAGCGAACTGGCAAGCGTTGGAAACAATGATGTTGTTGCCGAAAACACAGTCATGGCCGAGGTGGCAGTATGCCATGATGAGGTTGTTGCTGCCAAGGACAGTCTTACCCCTCGAAGCAGTGCCACGATTGATGGTAGCGCACTCTCGGATGGAGTTGTTGTCGCCAATCTCGCAAGTGGTCTCCTCGCCCTTGAACTTGAGGTCCTGAGGGATGCCACCGATTACGGCGTTCTGCGCAATGCGGTTGTTCTTGCCCATACGGGTGCCCCAACATACAGTGGCGCCATTGAGGATTTTGCAACCATCACCAATGACAACATTGTCCTCGATGACGGCGAAGGGGCCAATCTCTACGTTGTGGCCTATTTGTGCGCCCGGGTCGACACTGGCGAGGGGGCTTATTTTGCAATCGCTTGGATAGCTCATAATATTCTTTGTAGTGTTTGAAATGTCTAAAGAGGTAACACCCGTCACTTGGGTTTACTTTACGGGGAACTCAGCCATCAGCTGACGGGCGAAAGCCGTGTTGGAGCCATGGCCAGAGCGAGTGGCGATGATGCGGCCCTTGATGGGGTAACCGACGAGGGCGAGGTCGCCAATGAGGTCGAGGAGCTTGTGGCGTGCGGCCTCGTTGGAGTACTTGAGGTCGCGGTCGTTGAGGACGCCGCTGGGGTGGATGGTGATGTCGGTGCGGCCGAGTTTCTTTGCCAATTCGGCTTTTTGCTCGGGAGTCACCTCACCCTCTACGAACACGATAGCGTTGTCGAGGTCGCCACCCTTGATGAGGCCCATATTGAGCAGCGGGGCAATCTCGTGGAGGAATACGAAGGTGCGGCAGTCGTAGACCTGGTCATAGTCCTCAGAGAGGCTCTCGAGCTGCGCCCACTGATTGGCGAGAGCACGAGTGCCGTCGAAAGCTATGCAGACAGTGGCAGCGAAGTGGTCGTCTGGCATGGCAATGATGCGCAAGCCTTTCTCCTTCTCCTCGTAGACGGCCTTATGGGTAATCTCAAGGTATTTACGCTCAGCATCCTGCTCTGTGAGGCCGAGTTTGGATATGGCATCGGCAAAGGGCTTCGCGCTGCCGTCCAGGATGGGGACCTCAGGACCGTCGAGCTCAATGCGGCAGTTGTCCACGCCACGTGCGCGGAGTGCGCTCATAAGGTGCTCGATAGTGGAGATGGTCTCCTTGTTGTCGCCCGTGAGGACGGTGCCGCGCTGAGTGAAAGAGACTCGTGTGGCCTCGGCCTTAATCTCGGGCTGAGACTGAATGTCGGTGCGGACAAAACGGAAACCGTAATCTACAGGAGCGGGATTTATGGAGAGGTGGACGTATGCGCCGGTGTGAAGGCCTTTGCCCTCAAACGCCGCGCTGCCAGCCAATGTTGTCTGCTTCATATAGGGAATTGGGAATTAAAGCCTACGATTTTTATTTCTTAGTCTCGCTCTCCTTGACGAGGGCGTCGATCTGACGCTTGAGCTCGGGGAGATGCTTGAAGACGACGAAGGAGCGAGAGAACTGCCTATAGTCGAATGCGGGTGAGCCGAAGAGGGTTTGGCCGGGCTGCTTGATAGAACCCTGGATACCGCTCTGGGCCGCAATAGTCGTGCGATCCGCAATCTCGATATGACCAGCGAGACCGACCTGTCCGCCAAAGACACAATGAGCTCCGACCTTGGTAGAACCAGCTACACCGCTCTGCGAAGCGATGACGGTATCGTGACCGATGACGACATTGTGGGCGACCATGATGAGATCGTCGAGCTTCACGCCATGCTCAATCTTGGTGCAACCCATAGTCGAACGGTCGACACAAGTATTAGCACCAATCTCGACATCGTCCTCCACGACTACAATGCCCACCTGCTCAATCTTGTGGTAGACACCATCCTTGTCGGGGGCGAAGCCGAAGCCATCGGCACCGATGACAACGCCTGCATGGATCACGCAACGCTCACCAATCTTGCAGCCTTTGTAGATCTTAGCACCGGGATAGATGACAGTGCCGGCACCGATAGTTACGCCGTCGCCAATATAAGCTTGTGGGTAAATCTTAGCGCCATCGGCAACCTTTGCCTTGTCGCCGATATATGCGAATGCACCGACGTAGACATCCTTGCCTACCGTTGCGCTCTCACTGATGTAGCTGGGCTGCTCGATGCCGACCTTCTGGGGCTGCATCTGCTGATAGAGCGCAAGAAGTTGGGCGAGGCTCTCGTAGGCGTTGGCAACCTTGATCATGGTAGCCGGAACCTCCTGCGAGGGGTTGAAGTCGGAGTTCACAAGGATTACGGAAGCCTTGGTGTTGTAGACATAGTGCTCATACTTCGGATTGGTGAAGAATGTGAGTGTATGTGGGCGTCCTTCCTCTATCTTGGATACGTCGTTGACGGTGGTATTGGGATCGCCAACAACGGTACCGCCGAGCATCTCGGCTATTTGTTGTGCTGTGAACTCCATATATCTGTGTGTTAGTCCTTCTCTAAAAGAAATTTATTTAGCCTCCAAAGTTATACAATTATTCCCATTATAAAAAACGGAGGGAGGCGATGCTCCGAAAAACGGAACTGCAAAAGGGAAATATCGTCATTCTCGCCAAGGCCTCGCCCGGCATCCGAATCTAGTCAATAGTATCCCAACGCGGGTGACAGATGTAGTGGCGGCGGTCGGCATTGCCAAGCGTCTCAAGCCTCATCATATCACTGGCCTCGGATATGTCGCGCACCGAGCGGTCGCCAAAGATGATGTTAATCCTGTCAACACCAATATTATACGTCTTGCTGCTCACTTGTCCCGTGCGCACAACGTAATCGGCATCCTCTGGCGCTATGCCCAACTTATCCACGGCTCGTTGCCTCTCTTCGGCAATACGGTCCTCGGGGATTGGCTCACGGCTCATCTCGATATGGAAAAGATGACGGTCCACAAGGCTGCGCGAGAGGAAGGACAAGAGTTTATCATCGGACCGAGCCCAGCTCTTGAGGGCGACATTGACATCGTCATCATCTATCTCGCAGAACAAAGGCAGAACCTCCTGCCTCGACCGCAAATCACTCTCTGTAACTACATTAGACAAGAAGAAACGCAAGGGAACGGAAGCCTCGACTACCCCACCCTGCGCAATGACGAAACGTGCGCGACGCACCGCCATACGCAAAATCTCCTCGGCCGCCACAACCGTCTTATGAAGGTAGACCTGCCAATACATCAGTCGGCGAGCCACAAGGAAATCCTCGATAGTATAGATACCCTTTGCCTCGACACCCAAATGCCCATCCGTGGTCACGTCCAACATCCTGATGATGCGATCGGAGCCCACGGCACCCTCAACAACGCCACTGAAGAAGCTATCGCGCTTGAGGTAATCGAGTCGGTCGGTGTCCAACTGGCTGGAGATGAGCTGATGGAGGAACGGGCGGCACTTGCCCGCAAAAATCTTGATGCAGAGGTCGAGATCGCCATTCATCTCCTCGTTGAGACGTTCCATGATGAGGTCTGAAATAACCTCATGGTCCACATTTACAATAAGATGCTCAAGGGCATGCGAGAAAGGGCCGTGGCCAACATCGTGGAGCATTATGGCCGCGAGAGCCGCACGCTGCTCCCCCTGGAGAATAAGTACGCCCTTTGAGCCAAGGGTGTCGAGGGCAAGCTGCATGAGGTACATGGCACCCGTGGCGTGCTGGAAACGGGTGTGCTGAGCTCCAGGGTATACGAGCGACGTAAGTCCCAACTGACGGATGCGCCGGAGCCTCTGTACCCACGGATGGGCAAGGAGGCGGAGCAGCAAGTCGTCGTCGATGGTTATAAAACCGTGGACTGGGTCGTTTATAATCTTCTGTTTCATAGCCTTAGTGATTTAGATGCGGCCAATCCTCACGCAGTCGGTCATAAGATCTATGTGGCGCGGGGATATGTTGTGAGCGAGGAGCATATCGCGGCTCATATTGATAAGCGCGATAACTTTTTCTACGCCATATTTCTTGGACAGGACAGCGAATATATCCCTCGCCGAGTTGAACTCATAGCGCACAAAATGGCATAGCGCCCTTGCGCCCCTCGTATCGAGAGTCTCGTCGGTCTCGGGAATTTTATTCACTTCGCGCTCCGCATCGTCGTCGCGTCCGAGGGCTAGCAGGGCTCGCACTTTGCCCGCCATGGCGCAATAGTCGTCCTCGCGGAGATACACCATCTCGCTCCAACTGTTGAGTGCCTTATCGGGCTCTTTGCAACCCTCGTAGCATATGGCGAGCATGGGCAAAATCTTCTGATTATCAGGTTCGAGACCTCGCAGTTGCTCAAGTCGGTACGATGCCAGCTTGAAGTTCTCCTGAGCCAAGTAGCATTCGGAGAGTGCACGTATCACCTTGGGATTCGAGTCATCCATAATCTCGACCCGCTTAAGTTCCTCAAGGGCCTCGGGATACTTGCCGAGTTTCATCAGGCAGATGGCGTGATTCGTCATGTCTTTACTCTGGCTCAGCTGGCCGTCCTGGCGATTTATCAGCATTGCCCAAAGTTTCTCAGCAGGCTCCCAGCATTTGAATTGCGAGAGATTATTTGCCAAGGCCTCTAAGATTCCGCGCTCCTTGAGTGCCACGTTGCCGACCTTAGTGTCGAAAGCCTCTTGCGGGCAAGCAAAGGCATCCGTAGGACCGAAGAAAGCCTTATTGAGGCGATATGCGCGGTAGAGGTCCTTCACGAACCTGTCCGAGGACAATATGGCAATCTTGACGGACGGGTCTACGGCATCAAATCCATCTTCGTCCTCCGACATTTCGCCCTTCTGATTGACATTCGCCACGGCCTCCTTGAGCGTCCGACTCTGAGCAAGAGCCACGTCATTGGACATAGCCGCGAAGCTTAGAGCAACAGAATACTTATCCGAATCGGGCTGATAAGGATTGCCCTCAAGCATGGTATAGACATTCTCCTTTACCTCGGGGTCGAATTTATCGAACACGGCATCAACTTCCTCGACACCGCGACAGAACGGGCGCAACCAATTGAGCGAAGTGCGGAAAAAATGGTGGAGCTTCATAAAGCGCATTGAGCAGAAACCCACATCGACGCCCTGACGCTTCCACTGCTCAATCATCTTTATCTTGTCAATTGCCGACTCCGCACCTTCGCCAAACATCTCCTTGAGGTCGTCCGACGAAAGTGTTATGCTCAGGCTGCCACTCTCCACATTTCCATCCTTGGCTTCCGCAGCCCTCTTAGAGAGCGAAGCCACGATCTTCTCAAGTTCACTGACAAGCTCAGAAGAGAAGAACTTCTCGACATCGCCCACAACCATCGTCTTAGCGAAGTTGCCGAACACATTGAGAATCACCGTGGCGACAAAATCCCGTCCGTCAACAATCTCCCCCAACGAGGCGAGCAGAACCGCATTGTCGCCCCACCGCTCAGGCCAAGAAAGAACATCCGCCACTACGGCCACCGCCATACGACCCAAAAGCAGAGGCTCGGCGGTCATTTTGCGAAGCGAGGCCATCATGGCTACGGAGAGGTACGCGTTGTGGCGCGAAATCATATTGTGGGCAAGAGCTCCGACGACAAGCATACGGTGCTCAATGGGCAGCTCCGGGTCCTCCACCACAAGATCAAAAATAACCTTAACCTCGTGCTCCTCAATCCGTTGACAATCGAGGACATTGCAGAGCGAGAGGAGAGAGGCCTCGTCCCCGACACCGAGCATAGCCATTTGCTTATACTCAGCAATGAGCTCCGTGATGTCGGCAATATTAGCATTTTGACGGGCTATATCCTTATATCTCGCGGACGACTCCTTATCAGTAAGGGCGAGGACATCCACAACTGCATCCGCAACGCGATGAGCCTCCGCCAGTTGAGTCTCGAAAGTCTTATCTAGATCGGGGCTTACCGAACCATCGACGTAGCTATTGTAGAGGCGAAGGCAGTTATCGATAATGTCCTCTATCTTCTGACTGAGACCATCCTCATGGGAGTCCGCAATCAGCTTACCTGCCTTTGCCATGGCATCGTATATCGAGCCCTCGTGGAGCGCACGGCGGATTGGGGCATCGGGAGCCCACTTCTTTTCTTTTTTCTTATTGTCGTCCATGGGGAGAGGATGTTATTTTTTTCGGCCGAAGTCGGCGGGAATTTCACCCCAGATGTCCGTGGGCCATTTCACGATGGGGTTGGTCGCTCCATTTTGCGCTAGCCAGGCCTCGGCACGGCGCACCACGGCAAGCAGTTCGGCCGTTTTAGGAGTCTGAATGAGCTTAGTCTTACATTTTCCTTGGCGCACCCAACCTATGGCTATCATCGAGTCCGAGTAGATAGTAATATCGTTTCGGCCCGCCATCTTGAGTCTTGCGAGACCCTCGACTATAGCAAGGAACTCACCAATGTTGTTTGTCCCGAGTTCGTATTTGTGGTGGAAAATCTCCTGCTTATCCCACAACGAGACACCGCGATACTCCATGACGCCCGGGTTGCCAGAGCATGCGGCATCCACAGCTATTGCCAACGCGAGCGGTTTCTCGGTATCGGGACGTGGCTCCTTTTGCCTGTGGGTGACGTAGGCGGGCAGGGGCTTAGGGCCCTCGGCGTACGCCTTCTCGGCCTCCTCGCGGGAAGGGAAGCCTTTGAATCGCGCGCCTTCAAAATTCTCTATCTGCGCCTTGGCCGAAGCCCAATCGGCGTAGATGCCGGGGACGCGGCCTTTCCAGACCACATAGTGTTTGCCAGCCATTAAAATTGAGGGATGGGGGATTAAAGTGGAGTTTTTGAAACACAAATATAGCTCGAAAAGGTGGCCATTGCCCCTCTCCGAGCTATAAATCTTTAGTCTGGTCTGTGGAAAGCTATGCGGGAGATACCCGCAATGAGCTGATTATCTTAGAATTTGTCGATTATGATTGCAAGATTGCTTGTGAACATCTTGATTGCCATAGCAAGGAGGATGACACTGAAAAACTTCTTCATAATATATATACCATTTCGACCAATAAGGTCATGGATATAAGATGCGCAATGGAGAACCACACCGATGATGAGGACATTGGCTACAAGCGCAATCACCACATTGATAAGTGAATACTCAGCCTGGAGCGAAAGAATGGTCGAGAAAGAGCCAGGGCCTGCGAGAAGCGGGAATGCCAGAGGCACAATAGACGCGGCCTGAGGGCCATCCTGCTTGAAGAAGTCGGCTCCGAGAAGCATCTCAAGGCCAATGATAAAGAGGACGATAGCACCTGCGAGCGCAAAGGAGTTGATGTCCACGCCATAGAGAGCCAACATAGCCGGGCCGCCAAGCATAAAGACGAGCATGAAGACGAGCACAACCAACGAGATCTGGATAGGGCTAATCTTGATGCCGCGCTCCTTCATAGAAAGGACAATAGGCAGAGAGCCAAGTATATCCATGACGGCCATGAGGACGAAGGTGGCCGAGAGAGCTTCGCGAATGTTGAATTCCATTTTGTTTGTTGTCTTACTTGTTATCTGTTATTTTCGACTACGAAGTTAGATTGTTTTGTTTGAAAATATAACACATTTTCGCCCTTTTCGTCAAAAAAAGTGGTGCGCCCCACCGAAATCGGCAGAGCGCACCCTCTATCCTAATTATCTTTCAATACGTTAGAGTATGCCGAGCTTTACAGCTCCGAAGAGCATGAGATAGCCAACAATCATACCGAAGACACCAATCACGAGACCGCTACGCGCCATTTGGCTCTGCTTCATGACGCCAGTGGCATAGGCAAGAGCGTTAGGCGGGGTGGATATAGGCAGGGCCATTGCGAGCGACGCGCAGAGAGCGACACCGATAAGCATGGTCTCTGCACCACCGAAGGCACCAAGCACGTCACCCATACCAGTAGCGATGGCTGCAAGAATCGGGATAAGGAGCGCAGCCGAAGCCGTGTTGCTCATGAAAGTAGACATAAGGTAGCAGATGAAGCCCGAGCCGAGGAGGACAACGAACGGAGGCCAAGTCTCAAACGGAATGGATGCCACCATATGCTTTGCGAGGCCACTGCCCGAAAGGCCGACACCGAGAGCGAAACCGCCAGCCACAAGCCAAAGGACATCCCAGTTAATCTCCTGCAGCTCCTTCTTGCCCATGACACCCGTAACGGCAAATACAGCGAGAGGAATCATAGCCACGCAGTTGCTATTGATGCCCGTGATGCTGTCCGTGAGCCAAAGGATTACGGTAATGGCGAAAGTGAAGTAGACAATGAGAGCCTGGGTGTCTGTACGGAACTTGCCCTGGATGTCGAAAGTAATCTGCTTCTTGGTGAAAGGGAACATCTTGAGGAGTATGAACCACGAGAAGGCAAGAATAATCAGCATAATGGGGACCATAGCACCCATCCAATCACCGAAGCCGATATGCACGCCAAGTTCCTCGTGCTCCGTAAGATAGCGGAGAGCAATAGCATTAGGGGGAGTACCGATAGGAGTGCCAATGCCACCGACATTTGCCGCAATGGGAATACCGAGAGCCATAGCAATGCGGCCTTTGCCCTCAAGAGGGAGCTGAGCTAGAACGGGAGCAATTATGGCAAGCATCATGGCAGCCGTAGCCGTGTTGCTCATGAACATTGAGAAGACCGCGGTCACGAGCATAAAGCCCAGGAGGACAATCTCACTCTTATTGCCAAAGGGCTTAAGGAGGACACGGGCGAGGTTGACATCGAGACCTACCTTAGTTGCGCCAATCGCCAAAGCGAAGCCGCCCATGAAGAGCATGATGATAGGGTCGGCAAAAGACGCCATAATGGAACGGTGACTAATCTGCGTGCCAAAGAGCGGGTCGGCGACATCCTTGAGAGGAGCGAACATACTGTCGGACACAGTAAGAATCATCAGGACAATGATGCCAATAGAGGTGGTCCAAATGGGGATGGGCTCCAAAATCCACATAAGGGCGCCGAAGACGAAGATGGCTATAACCCTGTGTTCGATAGCAGTGAGGTCCGCCATTCCGAAGCAATCGGCTGGCAAAAACCACAAGACGAGGAAGGCCACAATGGCCACAAGCAGTTTAATCAGTTTATTCTTGTCCATATTCCGTTTGTAGGTCGAGTAGGCTATCATTTTGGCCAATAGCCATCCCGATTAGTTCTATACAAAATTAACAATTATTACCGATTATGGGTAGCACATAATGTTAAATTTATTAGCAAAGAAATTCTTCGGCAAAAGATGCAGCCTTCAAAAGATAGGCATCACAGCAAAGACACACAACGGCTTTAGACAAAAAAGGCTCGGAAGAGATAACTTCCGAGCCTTTACACATTGTTAACGCACGCCAATCTCAGTAATCGGCAGCGTCAATAGTCAATTTGCATTTTACTTCACGGTATCCTCCATGATGACCTTTGTGGCACCAAGCATGCTCTGGCAATAGTCACCTGCAGCCTTACCAGCCTTTCCAAGAGCCTCGGAATCAGAGAAGAAACGGGAGATGAGACTATTGAAATCCTCCTTGCTGGAGATGGAGAAACCACCACCGCAAGCAATAAGATCCAGAGCCTCCTTGAACTTCTTATGGTTGGGGCCAAAGATTACGGGCAGACCATAGATGGCGGGCTCAAGAGTATTGTGGATGCCCACGCCAAAGCCACCGCCGACATACGTGAGAGTGCCATAACGATAGATGGACGAGAGGACACCAATAGTATTGACGACGAAGACCTTAGCACCAGCAAGGTCAGCCCCCTCAGTCTCCGTGAAGCGCACATAAGGCACTTTGAGCTTGGAGCAAAGGGAGTCTACGCGCGCCTTGTCAATCTCATGAGGAGCAATGACAAGCTTAACATTGGCATCGGCACGATTGACGTAGTCGAAGAGTATATCCTCGTCGGGTGGCCATGTACTGCCAGCCACGATTACTTGCGGAGCACCCTCGACGAAAGCCTTGACGGTCTCAACCTCACGGGCATTATCGGCAATCTGGCGCACACGGTCGAAACGAGTGTCACCAACTACGCTGAAGTTCTTGACGCCGATGCTCTCGAGAAGTTCGCCCGATGTCTTATCCTGGACATAGATATGCGTAAAGAACCTGAGCATCTCGCGGAACCAGTCTCCCCACGTAGAGAAGAAAGGCTGTTGCTTGCGGAAAATCATCGAAATGCCGTAGAGAGGCAGCTTACGACGGTAGACCTCCTTGAGGAAGAAGTGCCAGAACTCATATTTGACGAAGTAGACAGCCGTAGGGTTGATGGCCTCGATGAAACGCTTGGCATTCTGAGGGCCATCGGCAGGGAGGTAACATACGAGGTCGGCCTTATTGTAGTTCTTGCGCACTTCGTAGCCCGACGGGGAATAGAAAGAGAGGACAATCTTCTGATTGGGATGCTTCTCCTTGATAGCCTCAATGAGGGGGCGCCCCTGCTCAAACTCGCCAAGAGAAGCGGCATGCACCCACACGCACCCGCCGGTCGAGTCGAAATCTTTAAGTTTACGCCACGTCTCGCTACGGCCTGCGCAAAGCAATTTCGCCTTCTCGTTGAAGAGCGACGCGATGCGGACGCAAAGTCCGTAGACCCACATTCCGATAAGGTATGCGGCCGATACGATTTTCATAACCTTGAGAAAAAATTAATACTGGTATTTGGGAAATAGTTAGTTGCTAATGGAGTACGCACGCGTCGGCACTTCGCCAGGCGAGCGTTTTTTAGGCCCAAGGCTCGAAGCCTATGACGGAGATATCGTCGGTCTGATCCACATTGCCCATCCACTCAACGAGTTTCTGATTGAGGAGCAGGCGCTGGTCGTTGGCAGGCAGCTTATGTACGTTAAGCAGCAGGTTCTTAAAACGCCTTACCTTGAACTTCTTATGCTCGGGACCTCCGAACTGGTCGCAATAGCCGTCGGAGAACATATAGAACATATCGCCGGATTGGCATTCAATGGTGGTACTCTTGAACGACTGGATCTCTTGCTCGTCGCCAAAGATGCTAACACCGATCGAGAGACGGTCGCCACGATATACGAACACCTCATTGTTGCGAATAAGGTAGAGGTCGTTCATTGCGCCGGCAAAGTTAATCTTCTTCTCCTTATGGTAGATCACGCTTATCGTGATGTCCATACCATCGTTCACCTCAATAGAGCCGATTTTGGAGACGGCACTACGAAGCTCACGCTGGAGTTGGGTAAGGATCTCACCTGCATCGTCGATATTCTGACGCTGGATGATGTTGCTGATATGGTCGATACCCAGGATTGAGATAAAGGCTCCCGGGACACCGTGACCGGTACAGTCTGCCGAGATGACAAACGTCTTGTCGTCGCGATGATAGAAGGTGTAGAAGTCGCCCGAGACAATCTCCTTAGGCTTATAGAGCACGAAGAACTTCGAGAAGTATCGCTCCACGCTGCTCACCTTAGGCATCAGGGCATCCTGGATGCGCTTGGCGTAGTTGAAACTTGCATGCTGCTCATTTATGGCCCGCACAAGCTTATTACGCTGATCCTCAACGATGCTCTTGCTCTTGGCCTCGGCCTCGGCAAGCCTCATTCGCTTATTAATCTTTCGGAAACGCAGGTTGAGGATTAACCATACGATGGCCATCAGCCAAATGGCATAGAAGAGCACCGCGGGGCGCGAGAGCCAAAGTGGGGAATCGAGTCGGATATAGAAGGTTGCCACGTCGTAGCTCCACGTCATATCGGCATTCGACGAGCGGAGCATAATGCGGTAGGTGCCAGGCAAAAGACCCGAAATGAGGATCTCATTGGAACCCGAGAGACGTTGCCACTCACCGTCGTTCATACGGAACATAAACTGGTTGCGCGACGGGTTGGTGTAGTCGGACGAAGCCACGTGGATCTTCATCGACGAGTTGGTGAGGTAGAGGTGGGAGAATGTCGTGTCGTTGGACATTGTCATTGTAGTCTCCGCACCACTCTGACCATAGATGATCTCGGATATGTAGGTCGAAGGCATACGCGTGTTGAAGGAGATATTGCGCGTATTGATAGTGTTCACCACACCCACCTGACCGAAATAGATTATGTCGTCGTGAAGGACAAAATTGCGGCACTCGTCGCCGTCGGAGTAGAGACCGTCGCGGTTGCTGAAGGCATAGACATTGCCATAGTTGACATCCACATATCCGACCTCCGAATTGGTGTTGACCCAAATAACATCATTCTTATCCTTGACAATGCTATATACCGCACGGTTGTCGAAACGGCTGAAGACCGTATTCGACACCTGCTCACAAGTGCGCCTATCGAGAGACCCGATGCCGTCGGAAGTGCCAATGAAAATCAAATTCTTATATCCCTCGATGCTGAGGATGCCCTCACCATCGCGGCCGCTCCATTTCTTGCCGATGCGCTTGAAAGTCTTCTCGCCGACGCCACGCAAGAAAAGTCCAGAACTCGAGCCTGCCCATATTCGGCCATCCTCGTCCTCATACACAGTATTGAAGGAATATTCATGGCCATCGTCCGTCAGCATCTTCTCGAACTGCACGCCATTGAAACGATAGAGGCCCGCACGGGTCGAGACCCAAATATTGCCAAGGCAATCCTCGTTGAGGCCGCGAACAAGAGCCGATGCCGTAGAGTCAGGCTTCTCGTCACCAAAAGACAACTGATAGAGAGCGCGTTGCTGAGAGTTGTATCGCCAAATGCCATTGGTAGTGCCCACAAAGACAGAGCCATTATTGCGAGCGAGGACGCAGACAGCCTCAGCCCCTTTGATAGGGATAATTTCCGATGTGCTCGTCTTGAGGTTTACCTTCACGAGGCCAGTCTCACCGCATGCCGCCCATAGGGTGTTTGCATCGACCACCGAGATGTCGTTGGTGGCATAGTTGGTCGGCATATCATTGTGGATGAACTGCGTCTGAATCTTGGGATGCTTAGTGTCAATCTTTATGACACCGCGGTTGCTCGTGGCAAGCCAAAGGAGGCCATTGTCATCCTCGTATATGTCATTTATTCGCGTCTGCCTATTGAGGACTCGATTGCAGCCCTCTACACGTGCGATTTTGCCCTGCGACGGCATCCACTTGACGAGTTTATCGCCATCATACGCAACCCAGTAGTCGCCATCCGTATTGCGGCAGAGAGACTGAACCATTTTCCCGCGGAGCACACCCATCTGGGTGAACCGCTTAGAGCGAATATCAAAGCCCCAAAGCCCGGAACTTGTAGCCAAAATAAGATGCTCAGCATCCAACGGGCTGATATCATATATCTTGCCGCCACCAAAATGCGCCTCCGCAATATTCTCATACTTAGTGTCGAGGACACCTATCGTACACGACGAGAGTAGCATAGCGATATTGCCACTCACGCCGGGCATACGCTTCGTTATGACGCGACGGAGACCCACCGCGTCGCGATGCGTCTCTTTCGGGCGGTCAATATAATGCGTAACCTCCTGACGGTTATGGATATTGCGCTTAGCCACAGCCGTAGGATAGACGGCATAGGCATAGTCGCCCAGGCGACCAAGGCCGAGGGCACTTCCGAAATCAATGCTGGAATCGGGGGTATAGCGAGACTCGCGCAAGAAACGATGCGTGCGCTTATCATAGACATTAATGCCACGGTCGCCGAGAGCCACCGTTATCTTGTTCGGCTCGTACTCGCGGATGCCAAAGACAATCTTACCCTCGATGGACGTGGTATCGCGCTCCATTGGCGCAAACTTATGGATAGAGTAGCCATCGTAGGCATCGAGACCTTCATTTGTGCCGAACCACATAGTGCCCGACTTGTCGCGGAAGATGACGTAGATGCAGTTGCTGCTCATACCCTCGTCCATTGTCAACTTCGAGATGTTGGCAACGGAAATCACATTGTCCTCGGAGACTTTGGCAGGGACCTTAGGAGTCTGGGCACCAGCCCACGCAAAAACAAAAAAGAAAAGAGCAAGGACGAGATAACGACAGAAAAGACCGCCAGCCCACGGCAGAGACCGTAGGGAGCTGAAAAAAGAGTCGGCGCACAGCAGCGCGGAACTCGGGACTTCGCCTTGCTTATTCAAAATACCGAACTTGACCTTTGTCTGTTTATAATATGAGTACCACGAGGAAAAACACCCGGGCACTACGCCTTAGCCTTGCAAACCTCAGCCGCGAACTTGCGAGCCTCGGCATCTATGGCATAGAAATCTTCCATTGTGGGATTGGCAATGAAGGGGCACTTCGCCATGGCACTCGTCACGACATCCGTCATATCGGTGAACGAGATTTGCTCCTTGAGGAAAGCAGCCACGGCAATCTCATTAGCACCATTCATCGCACAAGGAGCACTGCCACCCTTTTCGAGGGCATCGAGAGCCACCTGGAGGTTACGGAAAACCTTGAGGTCGGGCTTCTCGAACGTCAGTGTACCCCACTGAGAGAAATCGAGTTGCGCCACTGGCGAAGGAATTCGCTGCGGATACGTGAGAGCGTACTGGATGGGAAGCCTCATATCGGCCACACCGAGCTGAGCCTTAATGGCTCCATCGGGGAACTCGACCATTGAATGTACGATGCTCTGCGGATGTACGATAATGTCGATCTTCTCCTTGGGCATATCGAAGAGCCAATGGGCCTCGATGGCCTCAAGGCCTTTGTTCATCATGGAAGCCGAATCGATAGTCACCTTGGCTCCCATACTCCAATTGGGGTGGTTGAGAGCCATGGCGGGTGTAACGCTCTTGAGGAAATCAGCATCCTTGCCACGGAACGGGCCACCACTGGCAGTCAGTATGATACGGCTGGCATTGACGTGCCTTTCACCATTGAGGCACTGGAAGATGGCCGAGTGCTCTGAGTCGACGGGCAGGATGCGTACGCCCTTGCGTCGAGCGGCAGCCATGACTACAGAGCCCGCCACGACGAGCGTCTCCTTATTGGCGAGAGCGATCTCCTTTCCAGCCTCGATGGCAGCCATGGTAGAGCCGAAACCACTGAAACCTACCATTGCGGCAACAACGACATCGACACACGGGCGCGTGACGACCTCCTCTATAGCCTTAGAGCCCGCAAGCACCTCGATATCAGAGCCTTCGAGACGGGAGCGAAGTTCAGAGTACTTACTCTCGTCGGCTATGACGACCACGTCGGGCTTGAGTTCAAGAGCTTGAGCCGCAATAACATCAACACTCTTGTTGGCGACGAGAACCGACGCACGCATGATATCGCTGTGCATACGGATGACGTCGACCGTCTGTCGGCCAATGGACCCTGTACTGCCGAGGATGGCAATGCGCCTCGGCTGACAATCTGATTCTAGAGTCATAAAAGTTCTTCTGTTCGGGGAGACAGCTCGTCTCCTCTCAATTGGGCATTACTTGCCTTCCGCCTCTTTCCCGTGGTCGAAACTGATGTAGTTTTCGGGATTGAGGGGCGCGCCTTGATACCAAAGTTCAAAATGGAGGTGGGGGCCGGAGGTAAGCTCCCCAGAATTGCCGGTGAGGGCAACAGCCTCGCCAGCTTGTACGCGAGAACCAGCAAACTTGAGGATTCGCGCATTATGCTTATATACAGAGACAAGCTGATTGTCGTGCTGAATCATAACGACATAGCCCGTCTGGACTGTCCATTCGGAAAAAATAACCGTACCGGCGAGTGTGCTCATGACCGGGGTACCCTCTTTGGCCGAGACATCCACGCCAAGATGACCGTTGCGCACACCGAAGCCGTCGGTGACGATGCCACGTATGGGCGTGAAGAAGAATGTCGCCTCAAGGCTCTTGTCGAGGTTGGAATCATTGGGGTCGGTGCTCTCGTCGACATCGAATTTCTCGGCGGACTCGACGTCGGAGATGAAGGAGGACTCCTCGCTGCTCTTGTCTTTATTAAGTTGTGCGAGGCTCTCTTGAGTCAGGTTTGCAGTCTTGGAAGCGGAAGTGTCGTTGGCTGCACCTTGGAGGAGGATGCGGTCATCGCCACTGAGTACAGCGCGCAGGTTATGCAGCATATTGTCCCTCAGAGCGACCTCGTTGGAGAGGGAGTCGGCCCGCTGGAGGTTCTGCATAATCATAAGTCGCTCCTCGCCAGTAGGATAGCCCGGGATGTACTCTCGCAGACCCGTGAATGCAATGAGCACAGTGACACCCGCGATAAGCATGATGGCAAAAGCGCCTATGCCTATGGCGAGAGCCACGGGAGTGAACCGCAGAGTGAAGAGCGGCTCAAGTGACTTGTCTATGAAGACCGTCATCCGCAAGAGGCGGCTGAGCTTACTTTCTTTCCTGACCTTATCTGACATAATGCCCAAAAATAATCAATCTTTGTCAATTGACAATCCGAACTTGAGCTATTTAGTTTTATAGTTGGCAGAACAAAGAGCGGAAAGAGCCGTATAACGTCACGCTGAGCAGTCAGAAAATCTGCATAATTAGCTAAAATGCGATTTTATTTAGTTAAATTTGCTCAACACGCAACAACGCAACAGTAATGTACAAGTTTCTCGCCATACTTCTATTCCTAGCTTTTGCAGCCCCGAGCCTCAGCTTCGGGCAGGAGCAGAGTACGCAAGAGAATATAAACCAGACTATTGACGGGAAGAAGCAAGGATTCTGGATTGTGGCGGGGAAGAACGGCAAGACCGACGAGGGGCACTATGTAGACGGCAAGAAAGACGGCAAGTGGACAACCAAAGCCGCCGACGGCACAGTCCGCTCGATCGTCACCTTCGTAAACGGCATCCCCAAAGGCGAGGCCACATATTACTATCCCGACGGTTCGCTCATGGAGAGCGGCATTTGGAACATAGACCATTGGGAAGGCGGCTACTCCCAGTACTACGAGAGTGGAGCCAAGAAATGCGAATTCACATACAATAACAAGGGTCATCGCGAAGGCGAGCAGAAATATTACCATGAGAATGGCAAGGTGATGATGGAAGGCACATGGACCGACGGCAAAATCACCAGCACAGTCTCCGTCTACGACGAGAATGGCAATAAGACCCAGGAGCGCCATTACGACGAGAATGGCAAATCGACAGGCGTGACGAACATCGAGACGCCAGCCGAGGGAAAGCAGACCAATACTCAAAACTCAAAGAGCAATACAACAGCCCAGAAGAAGAAGCAATTCAATGATTCGGGCACAATGACCCTCTACAACAAAGACGGAAAGCGAGAGCAATCCGGCGAGTTCGTGAACGGCAAACTCATAAACGGCGAGCGATATTTCTACAACAGCGCTGGCAAGCTCGTGCGTACTGAGAAAGTAAAGAATGGCAAAACTGTATCTGCCACAAGGAACTGACACTACCTACCATAACCAATGCGATGAGCCAGCGAAGCACTCTAATCCTCCACAATGCAGTACTCTAACCGACGGGCAGCCTCTACAGCCCGCGCAATCATAAAGACGGTATTCGCAGTCCTAAGCATCGGACTCGTCGTGGCATTCCTTGGCGTCTCTTTCGGCCCCAATATTGCTAAAATAATCTTTGCCGGACTCCTGGCGTTAGCCATTGCCTTTGCCGCTACGGGCGGAATGTACGAGATGATAATCCAGGCAGACAACACCTTTGCCGACATAACGTGCAGCCCCATACTCAGCACCAAGGGGCGCAACAAGACATATTCAATCCCCGCCTCAAACATCACGAGAGTAAGCCAGACGGACTTCCTCTTCGTACACTTCATACGCATAGACTACATAGGTCACAACGGCAAAAAGAAGTCCGCCCGACTCGGCATGACCCTCATGGGCAGCAACAGCCGCAAGAAATTCCTCGGCATAGTAGCAAAGATGCTGGAATACAGGGACGAAGACCCCAACCAGGCTCGCATAATAGACCTCCACAAGGCAACGCCCCTCGCCAAGGAGCAACGACAAGCCATAGCACAACAATTCGCCAAACAACAAACAACAGCATAGACACGATGAACGTCATATCGGAAGAGTGCCACGTCTACGGCACAACCGACATCGCAGCCGACCTGAGTTCAGTACTCGCGGGCCGCGACCCTAAGCAGATTTTCCTACTCACCGACGAGGGTTCTAAAGCCCACTGCCTCAGCCTTCTCGGCTCGGCTCTCGACATCATACCCGAGGCCCACAGGATCACCATACCCGCCGGCGACGACGCAAAAGATTACACCTCGGCCCTCAAGATTTGGGAGTTCCTCAGTTCGCACGGAGCCACTCGCAAAGCCACTCTTGTGAACCTTGGTGGCGGCATGCCTTGCGACCTCGGTGGATTCTGCGCAGCCACGTTCAAGCGCGGCATTGACTTCATCAACATCCCAACCACCCTCCTCTCGCAGATCGATGCGTCGCTCGGTGGCAAGACAGGTATGAACCTCGGATCTCTCAAGAATGAGATCGGCGTCTTTGCCAAGGCTAGCTACGTCTTCATCTGTCCCGACTTCCTGCGCTCTTTGGATCGCGAAAATCTTCTCTCGGGCTTTGCGGAGATGATTAAGCACGCACTTATCCACGACGCGGCAGAGCTCGACGCACTCCTCAGTTTTGACTTCGACAATGTTGACTACGACCTCCTGCACGAGATGGTAGGCCGCTCAATACTCATAAAGGACTACTTTGTCCGCACAGACCCATTTGAGAAAGGCCTCCGCAAGGCACTCAACTTCGGCCATACGTTTGGTCATGCGTTCGAGACCTTCGGAATGCGCCACAATCGCCCTGTCCTCCACGGCATTGCGGTAGGTTTTGGCATGGCTTGCGAATTGCAGCTCAGCATCAACAAGGCTGGTCTGGACTCCACCCGCGGCGAGGCTATACTCAAGCGCATAGAGGAACTCTACGGGACGCCCGATGCGACAATGGCAGACGCGGATGAACTCGTGGAACTTATGCGCCACGATAAGAAGAACGACGGCAAGGGCATCAACTTCACCCTGCTCCCTCAAGTGGGCGAAGTCATTGTGAACCAAACAGCAACGCCCGAGGAGATAAAAGGCATACTTGCCTCATACCTCAAATAGGGACGCACGCCCTCCCCCACTCTCTCCAAAGAGCACCACACGGAAAGCACCACAAGAAATTATTCAAACACACCACATATAATGTCAGCATATTTCATCAAGGCTCCGCAGACTCTCGGCGGAGAGATACAGTTACCGACATCCAAGAGCATCAGCAACAGGCTCTTGCTTCTCTCGGCCCTCAGCGGGTCGGAGCGAATGCCGGACTTGCTGTCGGACTCAGATGACACACGCGTCATGCTCGACGCCTTGGCCTCCGACTTGTCGCATGTAGACGTTGGAGCGGCAGGCACATCGATGCGTTTCCTCACCGCCTACCTTGCCACACGCCCCGGCACGCACGTCATAACAGGCTCGGAGCGCATGAAGAAGAGGCCCATAGGTCTGCTCGTCGACGCTTTGCGTATGCTCGGCGCAGAGATTGAGTATGTTGGCGAGACGGGGTTCCCGCCCCTTAAGATTACCGGCGGCTCTATTATGGGAGGCCACCTCACATTGCCGGGCGGCGTAAGCAGTCAATACATTTCGGCCCTTATGATGATTGGCCCCACCCTCAAGGGCGGATTGCGTCTGACACTCGAGGGACGCATAGTCTCCGTGCCATACATCGCAATGACGCAGAAACTAATGTCACTCTTCGGTGCTGAAGTTGTCCGCACGGGGGGCGTTATTGCCGTAAAGGAAAAACCATACGCATATAAGCAGATGCGCGTCGAGGCCGATTGGAGCGCGGCATCTTATTGGTACTCAATGGCGGCACTTCGTCCCGGCACAACGTTCAAGCTCAAGGGACTCGACAAGGTCAGCACACAAGGCGACTCGGCTGTTGCCAATATCGCGGAGCCGCTGGGAGTCGAGACCACCTATGACGAGGATGGCGTAACAATCACGTCGAAGGCCGAGCACGTGGCGGAATATTCCTATTGCTTTGTAGATCAGCCCGATTTGGCACAGACATTTGTGGTGCTCTGCTGTCTTATGGGAGTCAAGTTCAACTTCACCGGTTTGCAATCTTTACGCATCAAGGAGACGGACAGGATTGCCGCCCTCGTGGCAGAGACTCGCAAGTTGGGTTACGAGATTGAGGCTGTTGGCGACGACTGCATCCGTTGGGATGGCACCCGTTGTGAGCCGTCGAAAAATCCTATCGCCACATATAAGGATCATCGTATGGCAATGGCCTTTGCCCCTGCGGCACTCACGCACGGAGCTACAGCCATAGCCGAGCCCGATGTCGTATCCAAATCATACCCAGGCTTTTGGAACGATCTGCGTCAAGTAGGCTTCACAATCGAAGAGGTAAATTAGCAACCGAAATCACATATGAAGAACAGACGTACCACCCTCACATTGCTTGCGGCTGCAGTCCTCTCGACCAATGCTATAGCGCAAACAGCCGAGCTCACTACGGTCAGTCCCGACGGACGACTCAAAGTGATCCACGATATGGACAGCGGCAAACCCACCTATGCCATCAGCTATGACGGCCAAGCAGTAGTATCGCCATCCCGCCTTGGCCTCATCGCCAACTTCGGCGACCTCTCTCAAGGCCTTACATTCGACAGCATCGGGCAATATCACTGGAGCGACGCATACACGCTCAACAAGATAAAGCAGAGCGACATAACTGTCGAGGCCGAGCGAGCCGTCCTCTGGTACAGCAACGCCGCCGGTCAATGCATAGCCGCCGAGTTCGTTGTAGAGAACAACTCTATCGCCATCCGTTACGTCGTGCCTAAGCAGGGCGAGACTGGCAGCATCCGAGTCATGGACGAAGCCACGGAATTCCGTTTCCCCGATGGCACAACGACATACCTCTGCCCTCAGAGCGACGCCATGATAGGCTGGAAGCGCACAAAACCTTCGTATGAGGAGGAGTATGACATCGACATGCCAATGGACCGCAAGTCGAAGTTCGGTCATGGATTCACATTCCCTTGCCTCTTCAAAGTAAATAGCGGCAAGGCTTGGGCACTCGTGTCGGAGACTGGCGTATCGAGCCGATATTGCGCATCGCATCTCTCCGACTACTCTAATGGCACATACAAAATTGCCTACCCTATGCCCGAGGAGAACAATGGCAACGGCACTGTAGAGCCCGCCATGAGTCTGCCAGGCGAGACGCCGTGGAGAACGATCTCAGTAGGCAACACCCCGGGCATCGTGGCTGAGCAGACCATCACATGGGACGTCGTAGAGCCTCAGTACAAGATAGATTGGAAGCCTGAATTTGGAAAAGGCGTGTGGAGCTGGATTCTCTGGCAGGACGGCAGCATCAACTTCGAGGACCAGAAGACCTATGTTGACTTTGCCAATGCAATGGGCTACACCTATGCGTTGGTAGACAACTGGTGGGACACCAATATGGGTCACAATGGCATCGAGGAGCTCGCCCGTTATGCCAAGAGCAAAGGTGTCGCGCTCAATATGTGGTACTCGTCATCCGGTTATTGGAACGACATTGTCCAGGGACCTACGAACCTTATGGACCGCTCCATTCCGCGTAAGCAGGAGATGCGTTGGCTCCACAAGATTGGCGTCAAGGGCATCAAGGTGGACTTCTTTGGCGGCGACAAACAGGAGACCATGCGTCTCTATGAGGAGATACTTTCCGACGCTGCCGACAATGGACTTACCGTAATATTCCACGGAGCCACCATGCCACGCGGCTGGGAGCGCATGTACCCCAACTATGTTGGTTCCGAAGCCGTCCTCGCATCAGAGAATTTGATTTTCGACCAGCATTTCTGTGATAATGAGGCTATTTGCGCCACGCTCCACCCCTTCATCCGCAACGCTACGGGCTGCATGGAGTACGGAGGCTCGTTCCTCAATCGCCATATGAGCCGCGACAACAAGAGTGGCAACACCCGCCTTACGAGCCAAGCTTTTTCGCTCGCCACCTCTGTCCTCTTCCAGAACCCAATGCAGTTCTTCGCACTTGCCCCCAACAACCTCACCGACGCGCCAAAGGAATGCATCGACTTCTTGAAAGCCGTACCGACAACGTGGGACGAGACGAAGATCCTCGCAGGCGAACCCGGCAAATATGTAGTCCTCGCACGCCGCGACGGCAACAAGTGGTACGTAGCCGCCGTCAATGGCACCAAGGAGAAGATTAGCGTCAACGTCAAACTCCCAGTCGACGACAATACGCAAGTAAACGTCTACGCCGACGGCAAGACAATCGACGACGTCACACTAACGACAACTACAGCAAAGAAAGCCAGCAAGTTGACCATCAACCCCAATGGTGGCTTGGTTATCGTAGGCGAATAAGTTCGCACCTCATAAAATGAAAATCCCGCGCCACGGAGACGTAGCGCGGGATTTTCTTTGTGTAAATAGTTTGTCCCGAAAGGCAATAACTGTATAATTTCTAATCCGTCAAACCAGCAAACTTGCGCCACCAAGCGGACAAAGCACATTCGGAGGACACGAGCAGGAAATGCACGTAACTGCCTATCATAGCACCAATAACATCGGCGCACCAGTCATCGAAAGTGCAGCTGCGCCCTGGAGTGAAACTCTGATGTATCTCGTCGATGCAACCGTAGAGAGCCACAAGAATAACGGGAGTCACCCACAACCAAATGCGCGAGCCACGAGACACACGCCAAGCCGGGCGACTGCAACCAAAAGCCATCCAAAAAGCGAGGCCTGCAAAGCAAATGACGTGCACCAGCTTATCGGCATTCCAAAAGGACGGCATCTCCTCAATTCGAGAGAGCGAAGAGAGGTAACAACTCGTGGCAATAATTGCCGCAGCGGGGACAAATCTAAGGATCTGACGCATAGAGAGTATTACTTCTTCTGACCCTCGAAAGTCATAGTGAGAGTCATAGGCATAGAGGCGTGAGCCTTCACCTCCGAAAGGTTAACATTGAGAACGCCATCCTTAAGGGTAGACTCGTCAAAAACGCCAGTCACGGTCTGAGGAGTAGACACGTTATAGATAGCCACATTGACATCAGCGACTGCGAAAGGCTTTTCACGAGTAAGGGTCAGATTATCAGCAGAGCCGGAACAAACAAGGCTGTCGATAGTGAAGGCATCCATAGTGATGGACATAGAACCCATGACCGTCATCTCGCGAGCAGCGAAAGTAATCTGCGCATACTTGGCATTATTCTCCATTGGAGCCAAGATGAGCACATCGTTGGGCATGTCGAGGTCTACATTCATTACGGAAGCCACAGTAGTTCCGGCGTACGACGTCGCAGATGTTACAATCTGGGCAACATTGTCGTCGTCGTCATCGTCAGAGCAGGCGACGAAAGAGAGAGAGCTGGCGAGGACCAGCATGAGAGCAAATTTAGCTTTCATTAAATCAGATGATTTTTTCGGTGTATTAAGAACTTATGGCGGCAAAGATAGTCAAAACATATATATATGTCGTTGGAAAGTGGCGGAGGCTTAGTATTTTTACAGTATGGATATAATACTCAAGTATATTCGGCCTTTGTGGCCATTGGCTTTGCTTGCGCCGATAAGCGTCTTGATAGAGACGTGGGCCGAGCTTGCGCAGCCGGACCTTATGGCGAGCATTGTAGACCGAGGCATCTTGGGCTCGGAGCAGGATATTATTGTGCCGACTGGCATCAAGATGGTGGCTATCATGCTGTTTGGCGTGGTGGCGGGCCTTTTTTCTATATACGCGGCCGGCAAGGTATCCTACCGATTGGGAGCCGACTTGCGATCCGACATATACAGCAGGGTGTCGCGAATGTCATTTTCGGACATCGACAGATTGGAGGTCCCGAGCCTCATCACGCGTTTGGGCGACGACGTCAACCGCATTCAGGGTGTCGTACAGCAGGCAATGCGACTACTTTTCCGTGCACCGCTCATGTTCATAGGGTCGGTGGTTATGGCACTTATGATAAATGTAGACATATCGGTCATCATCATTGGCGTCATGGTTATATCCTTCGGCCTCGTACTCAATATTATGCGACGCACCGTCAAGATGTTCGCCGACCTCCAGACACGCCGCGACAAGTTCACGAGCGTAGTCCAGGAGATACTGACAGGCGTGCGCGTCACCAAGGCGTACACCAACGAGGGCCTTGAGAGAGAGAGGTTTGGAGTAGCCAATGATGCGTTGTCCGACCAAGCTATACTCGTTGGCAAGACCATGGCATGGATGATGCCTATCGTATCCTTCGCACTCAATGCGGGCACGATACTCATCATATATTTCGGCGCCGGTCAAGTGGCAATTGGCGGGATGAAAGTGGGCGGCATCATGGCAGCCATCAACTACATGGCGCAGATACAGATAGCCCTCATGATGGCGCAGCACGTCATAATGAGCATTACGCAGGCCAAAGCATCCCTCAGCAGAATAAAAGAGGTGCTCGCCACGCCCACCGAAGACGAGCGCGACGAGGTGGCAATGGGCGGCAAACCCCTTAAACGATTTGCCAACGGCGACATCGAGTTCCACAACGTCTCTTTTGCCTACACGGCCGGTGGCCCAAACCAACTTGAGGACATCTCGATAAAAATAGGCCGAGGCAAGACACTCGCCATAATGGGCGAGACAGGCTCTGGCAAAACGACCCTCATCAACCTCATAGCCCGTTTCTACGAACCCACGCAAGGCACCGTGACAGTCAACGGGATAGACCTTCGAGAAATTGAGCGCGCCGACCTGCAGACCCACGTAGGCGTAGTACTCCAGACCTCGCTACTCTTCAGCGGCACACTGCGCGAGAACCTGCGCATGGGACGCACCGCAGCCACCGACGACGAGATAATGGAAGCGGCAGAGACAGCCGACATAGCAGACTACATACGCAGCCAAGCAGAAGGCCTCGACGCTAAGGTGGAACAGGGAGGCAAAAACCTCTCGGGCGGCCAGAAGCAACGAATGTGCATTGCCCGCGCCCTCATCATGCGCCCCGACATTCTCGTGTTGGACGACAGTCTGAGTGCCCTAGACACAGTAACCGAGAGTCGCATCCGCAAAAAGCTCACCATGACAGATGCCACGAAAGTTATTGTATCGCAACGCATATCCTCAATTTGCCAAGCGGACAACATCGTGGTGCTCCGCTCGGGCCGAGTAATAGCCCAAGGCACGCACGACGAACTACTGAAGACCTGCGACACATACCGCGAGACCTACCTCGCTCAAACAAGATAAGACAATGCCGGGACCAATGACAGGCGGCGGCCCACAGCACAATATGGGTCAGCCCAAAGCCAGCATAAAAAACGGATATAAGACCATCGTGCGCCTCTTGCCCTATTGGGCTAACCATTGGCGCGCGCTGTCTGGCATAGCGTTGTGCGCAGCCATCTCGGCAGGTGTGTCGGTGGCGACACCACTCGTGATAGCCAACACCATAGACCTTGCAATCAAGGTATCCGACGGCACCACCATCTCGGGCATCGTAGGGCTCTATGGCAATGCCAGTTCACTTATGGAGAGCGTCAGCATAGACTACACGCTCTTGGCTCAGCGACTTGCGTTGCTGGGCGTCATATACCTGATAGGCATGGCGGCCGGATGGGTACAGGACTTCGGGATGACCGTGGTCTCGCAGCGCGTGGTCAACAGGATGAAGAGCGAGATGATGGACCATATGCTCAAGATGGACGTGGCATATTATGATACCAATAGTCGCGGCGACTTGCTCAGCAGATTCGTAAACGACGCCGAGATGATACGCGACGGCATGGGTCAGACACTCGTGCAGTTGCTGACGACCGTCGTGTCGATGGTGGGCATGATTGTGTGCATGTGGGCAATGTCTCTCGAGCTCACAGCCCTTGTCTGCCTCAGTGTGCCATTTGTCATATTGCTGTCGCGCATTGTTGTCAGCCGGTCGCGTAAGTTGTTTCGCCGTCAGCAGGATGCCACAGGCGGGCTCAACTCTGTCATCGATGAGAGCGTGGGTGGCATTCGCGCCATACGCACACTTGGAGCCGAGGCTTTGTGGCGCGAGAAGTTTGAGAAAGTAAATGCCGAGGTCAAGACTGTTGGCGTAAAGGCACAGATCAACAGTGGTGTACTGATGCCAATGTTGCGATTGTTGGACAACCTCACTTATATTATGGTGGCCGTTGTCGGTGGTCTGTTTGCCATTGGTGGAGCTATAACCGTCGGCACGATACAGGCCTTCCTGCTTTATACGCGCCAATTCCTGCGCCCCGTCAATATGATAGCCACGCAATTGAACTCTCTCCAGAGTGCCGTGGCGGGCGCTGAGCGCATCTTCGAAATGATGGATGAGCAGCCCAAGGTGGTGAACTGCGCCAAAGCCTTGTTGCCCAAGGAGGACGTGACGGGCCGAGTCGTTTTCGACAACGTCACGTTTGGCTATGTGCCTGGCAAGGACATACTTCATGGCGTAAGCTTCACGGCCGAGCCGGGCGACATCGTGGCCATAGTGGGAGGCACGGGAGCCGGCAAAACGACAATGATGAACCTGCTCAGCCGATTCTACGACGTCGGCGGTGGCAGCATCACGATAGACGGCGTGGACGTGCGGGACTACGACATAACATACCTTCGCGACTCCATGGCCATAGTGCTCCAGGAGCCCACACTCTTTAGCGACACCGTGGCATACAACATATCGTATGGCGACCCGGCGCGCAACGGCATAGAAGAAATTAAAGACAGTGCACGGCAGGCACTTGCGGACACCTTTATCGAGAGATTGCCACAGACATACGACACCCTCCTCGTGCGCCAAGGCGAAGGCATAAGCAATGGCCAGAGACAGCTACTGACCATCGCCAGAGCCATACATAGCCATGCGCCAATGCTCGTACTCGACGAGGCCACCAGCAACATCGACACCCACACCGAGGCCATGCTGCAGAGCGCAATAGGCAACCTCACGAAGAACCGCACTTGCTTCATCATAGCCCACAGACTCAGCACCATCCGCAACGCCGACAAGATAATAGTCCTCGAACACGGAAAGATTGCAGAGATAGGCCGCCACGAAGAACTCATTGCGCAAGGCGGAATATACAAGGGACTGTTCGAAAGTCAGTTTGGCGAATAGCGTCACACACGGCACGCGCACAAAGAATTCCCGCCCGCCGCATGGTCACCTATGACCTGCGACGGGCGGGAAAACTATTTTATGCAGATATTTTGTGCTGCTGTTTTACGATGCGTATTTTACGCTACTTAGTATTAGCTTTAGGCCTCAGTCTCAACCTTAGAAGCCTGTGGCTTGCCGCCCTTGAAGACGATAGTGAAGACAATGGCTACAACAAGGGAATAGGCCGAGAAAATAAGCCAAGACGTACGCCAACCGTCCATCTGCAAAGCCGGGTCGGTCTGAGAATATGCGAAATGGTTTACGACAGCCTGGGCGGCAAGAGTGCCAATAGCGGCCCCAAGACCATTGGTCATAAGCATAAAGAGTCCTTGTGCGCTCGAACGCATCGAAGGCTCAACCTCACCATCGACGAAGAGCGAACCCGAGATATTGAAGAAATCGAACGCCACGCCATATACAATCATCGAAAGAATAAGAGCAATGATGCCAGGGAAGTCCGGTGAGCCGATGCCAAAGAAACCGAAGCGAAGGAACCAAGCCATCATAGAGATGAGCATGACGACCTTGATGCCATAACGCTTGAGGAAGAAAGGAATAAGCAATATGCAGAGGGTCTCGGAAATCTGCGAAAGTGAGATAAGGAGATTTGCATGCTCCACAAAGAACACATCCTGGAACTCCGGCAACTTGCCGAATGAGTCGATAAACGGACTTGCGTAACCATTAGTTACCTGGAGGGCCATTCCGAGCATCATCGAGAAGAGGAAGAAGAGGAACATGCGTGGAGTCTTCATAAGCTTGAAGGCGTCGAGACCCATACGCTCGCGGAAACTCTGGCCTTTGGAGGATGCGGACACTGGGCAACGGGGCATCGAGAAAGCATAGAAACCGAGTGCGATGCTCCATGCGCCACTTACGAAAAATTGCAGAGGGCTGTGCTGCAGACCTACAATATCCACAAACCACATAGCTACGAGGAAGCCAATTGTTCCGAATATGCGGATTCGGGGGAAATCATTGACCTTATCAAGACCGGAACCCTGCATTGCGGTGTAAGAGACCGAATTGGCAAGGCCAAGAGTCGGCATATAGAAAGCAACCGCAAGGGCATAGAGAGGGAATATACTCTCGAAAGTAACAGTCTCCGAAACCATGCAAACGCCGCAGACGGAGAACATCAGCAGACCCGAAACGAGATGCGAGATACCGAGCAGACGCTGAGCCTCGATCTTGCGGTCGGCGAGGATGCCGAAGAGCGTAGGCATAAAAATAGAGACAAGGCCCTGGACGGAATAGAAATAACCAATATTCTCACCCAGACCAACAGAGCCGAGGTAGTTACCCATCGAAGTGAGATAGGAGCCCCAAGCCGCAAACTGGAGGAAGAAAAGGATTATAAGACGTATTTTAAGAGACACGCTTTTGTGTTTTAAATGAAAAAGACCGCCCGCGAGGGAGTTCTTCCGAATGAGGACGGCAGGAGTGAAAGTTGACTACAAATATAAGCAAATAGTGTTTTAGTAGTGTTTACAATTGGCGACAAAATTGAAAATATATTTCACAAAGGGCTGCTTCGCGGTTCAAATTCATCCTCTTTTTAAGGAGTTTGGCAGTACAAAATATCACCAAACGCCACACCACGTTAACAATTTCGGCTAGCGTAACGGTCGGAAAGTTAGGCAAGTTGGCGAGGGGTAGAAAAGGGGACACTCGACAACTGGCGAATTCGGGCAAAAAACGAGAAAAAGCACAAAATTGACTCTGCGAGGGGGAAAATCAAGTCTTGGGACTACGTATTTTTAGCACCCTCATAACACACTTGATATCAGTCGCTTAAATAGCAAATTAATATAAATTGGGATATTGCAAAGGCATTTTTTTCTCGTTAAAGTTTGAATTTTCCTAACCTATTTGTTTTCTTTGCGGTGCTATTCACGCCGAAAAGACATGTCGGCGTGGGTCCCGAGTGCGCATAACGGTCATAATGGGAAGGCTGGAAAAACATCTTGCCGTCCTCGAAAAAATGGCAGTGGCTCGGTCAATCAAGGAACAACAAACAATTAACCAAAACAGAAAACTATGTCAGAGGTTGCAGAAAGAGTAACAGCAATTATCGTAGACAAGCTCGGAGTAGACGAGAACCAGGTAACTGAGAGCGCAAGCTTCACCAACGATCTTGGTGCAGACTCTCTCGACACCGTCGAGCTCATCATGGAGTTCGAGAAGGCATTCTCCATCACCATTCCCGATGACGCATCGGAGAAGATCCAGACTGTCGGCGACGCTATCGCATACATCGAGGCACAGCAGGCCTAACAATTGACTTCTAAAACGAATTTATGGAGCTGAAAAGAGTAGTAGTTACGGGCTTAGGAGCGCTATCGCCCCTGGGCAACAACCTCGCCGACACCTGGCAAGGCCTCGTCTCTGGCGTGAGCGGTGCTGCGCCCATAACACACTTCGACGCCACTAAATTCAAGACCAGGTTCGCCTGTGAAGTCAAGAATTTCGACGGGACACAGCTTATTGGCAAGGAGGCTCGCAAGATGGACCTCTTCACCCAATATGCCGTTGTGGCGTCAGAAGAAGCGATAAAGGATTCCAAGCTCGACCTCCCCAACGAGGACCGCGAACGTATCGGCGTGGTTTGGGGCACGGGTATCGGCGGCATCAAGACGTACTTCGACGAGGCTAAAGACTTCGTTCTTGGCGACGGCACGCCGCGTTTCAGCCCGTTCTTCATTCCTAAGATTATCGCCGACATCGCGCCGGGCCATATCTCTATTCGCAATGGTCTTGGTGGTCCCAACTTCGGCACCGTATCGGCGTGCGCATCGTCCACGTCGGCACTTGTCGTAGCGTTCGACCTTATCCGCCTTGGTCGCGCCACCGCTGTTGTCAGCGGCGGTTCCGAGGCTCCGATAACCGTGTCGGGCGTAGGTGGTTTCACCTCGATGAAGGCCCTCTCAGGTCGCAACGACGACCCGCAGACGGCGTCCAGGCCCTTCGACAAGGACCGCGACGGTTTCGTCATCGGTGAGGGCGCAGCCTGCCTCGTGCTCGAGGAGTATGAGCATGCCGTAAAGCGCGGCGCTCATATCTACTGTGAGCTTGCAGGTGGCGGACATTCTGGCGACGCATACCACATCACTGCCCCCCATCCGGAAGGCAATGGCGCGGCTCGCGTTATGGCAGATGCCCTTCGTGATGCTAACTTGACCCCTGCTGATATTGACTACATCAATGTCCACGGCACGTCGACCCCTCTCGGCGACAAGGGTGAGCTTATTGCTATCGGTAAGGTCTTCGGCGACGAGGCTTACCGTCTCAATATCAGCTCTACCAAGTCTATGACAGGTCACTTGCTCGGCGCCACCGGCGCGCTTGAGGCCATCGTTTGCGTCAAGAGCATCGAGACTGGTATCATTCCTCCGACCATCAACCACTTCACAGACGACCCCGAAATTGACTCGAAACTCAACCTCACGTTCAATGAGGCTCAGTCTCGTACGGTCAGGGCAGCAATGTCCAACACCTTCGGTTTCGGTGGGCATAACGGCACTGTCGTGTTCAAAGCCATCTGATTTTGACAGTGGGTATACCGGACATAATAAAACTTTTTTCCCGAGAGGGAAGAAAGTTTTATTTTTTTTTGGTCAAAACCGCAGGCTATTGGCCACGGTCGACCGACATATATCGCACGGCATTCATCCACCGCTCGATAAGCATGGGGCGTCAGACAGGCGACCACGATGCGGACAACGAGCGAATGGAATATCTTGGCGATGCCGTGATTGAGACTGTGGTATCGGATATCCTTTACCACAAATATCCTCGTGCCGACGAGGGATTTCTCTCGCGCATACGCTCCAATATGGTCTGCCGAGCAAGGCTCAACTCAATATCTTTTGAGCTCGGACTGGACCAATTCGTTGTACTGAGTTCACGCAAAGACTTGGCAAACAGCCACATCTCAGGCGATGTATTGGAAGCCTTCGTGGCCGCCATATATCTCGACGGCGGAATGAAAAGGGCATTCAAGTTCGTCGAGCGCGCCATTGCCAACCCTGCCAGAATAGACGAGGCTCTGCACGACTCTTCGCAGACAAACTACAAGAGCCTGCTCGTCAATCTCGGCGAGCAGAGTGGCGTAGAGATCATCTTCGACACCCGACGTGCAGACATACATAAGGGAGCTGACGGCGAAGAAATAAACTTCGTATCGGAAATAAAACTGAGCGACAACATCATAGGCAAAGGCCTCGGCCGCTCAAAGAAACAAGCAGAGCAGAAAGCCGCAGAGGAAGTATACAAACTCATAGACAACGGCACTTTGAGCCTCAAGAAGCACCACAAAGAGGAGGCCGCCAAAGAGAACGGCAATAACGCCGAAATCGGAAGCGAGTCGCCTGCGGATAAAACTGCAGATGAGCAGGCAAAACTTGAGGTAGCAATCGACTCTACTAGCAAAAGCGAAGAAAAGCCTGCCCACAAAAAACATAAAAGCAGCAAACAAGCCTCGCAAACTACCACAACACTTCAGAATGAGGTTGGTAAATGCGAAAGGGCAGCACAACCCGCCACCTCAAAAATCAATATTGAGGAGATAATGGGGAAGCCTGGTACAAAAAAGGATGCGGGTAATATATGGGCGACATACGTCATAAAAGCCGACCACTCTTCGTATTCAAACACGCAGGAGGAGAGTATCGACGTACGCTTTGGACTGCTCTACTTTACGGGCATCGAGTTGCCACAGATTGCTAACTAGCGGAGGGGAAAAGAGTTGCTGACAATTCGGGGTGCTGTAGATATAGCCCACTATGCCATATCACCGGCACTAAGGCCATGGATTTCAGTCTGATTTAGGAAACGCTCATAGAAGGTTACGAGTTCGCGATATTGGAGTCGCACTTGGGTGGGCTTCATAAGGTATTTGCGCATATCGCTGTCGTAGAAAGAGTTGAGATCTACCATTTGGAGGCCCTTGATTTTGAGGTAGTAGTCTAGCACCTCGTCCTCAGTGAAGCGATTGTTCGTGAGAGTCATCATTTGGGAGATGACATTATTGCGCACTGCGCGTCCGTCTTCGCCAGGGAAGAGGAAATCGCATAGTTTGTTGATAGTCTTTCTTTTGCGTCCCTGCTCCCAAAACCTGTAGATATGAAACAGAAGAGGAATTGAGAAACAGATAAGTACTACGACCACAATGAAGGTCCAAGTTATTTCGGCCATTTTGGAGTAAGTGTTCCTTGGTGTATAAAAACGTTGCGCAAAATTAGTGCTTTTTTACACAATATTACAACAACACCCGCTTTTTATCCGTTCTGCTAAAAATTCTTGCTCAGCCTGACCTGGAGTAGGCACAAGCTCCACGGTATCATCCAAGCGACCAATAGCCACAAGATCCATAATGGTAGAATAGCCCGACCTGCAAACAATATGACGGGCACCCAGCATAAGTCCCTTGAGCAGAGGTGCCGACGCAAGACCAACGACCTCCACCCCACCCTCGGCAACAGAATCGGCTCTACCCGAATCGGCACAAACGACAACACGTCGTCCGTCAAGGGACGCAAAACGCGAAATAAGTTCGGCAGCAAAAGCCGACCGCTGAGGCTCAGGGCCAGACACCACACCGAGCCACTCGACAGGCCCGACATCCACAGCCTCGACAAAACTCATTCGGGACAACACCCCGACGCAACGAGCCACAAGTCCCTTAGGCACAGGCGACGAAAGCTCTCCACTAAGTCCGCCTATAGCCACGTCGGGCACAAGGCACGCATCGAACTTGCGGACAAAGAGCGACAGCACAGCTGAGACAAAACGCTCCGCCCATCGAGGAGCACCCGGCGCAATATGAGGATTAAACTGGTGAGTCACAAAGAGATTTCGGCAGGAGCGCGACCACACGCCGTATCGATTGTCCGATATAATAAGGTCGGGCTTAATCTGACGAGCGAGCCGCTCAACATCGATATGCTCACGCCAGATTCGGAAAAGAAACCCTGGAGTCTGAAACGCAATCTGCAACCATTGCCAACGGCCGCCACTGAGGCGCGGAGAGAAAGATCT
Organism: bacterium; assembly: GCA_963643535.1. Taxonomy (GTDB): domain Bacteria; phylum Bacteroidota; class Bacteroidia; order Bacteroidales; family Marinilabiliaceae; genus W3P20-009. The sequence goes on from CAVILU010000004.1 coordinate 39,100, forward strand.
CAAATAGAGAACAGGCAAATCAGGGAAATCCGCGGAGAGGAGTTCAAGCGACCGCCCACTGCCCGCCAAAGTAACATGGCAACCGCGCTCCACGAGACGGCGCACCACGACTGAGGTCCGACTCGCATGCCCGAGTCCCCAGTCGAGCACACTCACCAACACTTTGCTATGACGGCTCAAAATCATACCCTAAGATAGTCATATCGCCTAAGATTAACGACAAAAAGATTAAATTTGCGCACGAAAAAGCGACAAAGCAGAACGGCATCCATAGAGTAGCCGCCAGCCAAGCCGCGTCAAACGGACAGAGACAATGCCAATACGAATTCCAGACAGCCTCCCAGCCAAGCAGATACTTGAGTCGGAGCGAGTGTTCATCATGGGCGAGCATCGCGCCATGACCCAAGACATACGCACACTGCGCATCCTGATACTCAACCTCATGCCCAACAAGGTGGCCACCGAGACTCAGCTTCTTCGCGCTCTCTCGAACTCGCCGCTCCAGGTTAGCCCCGAGCTCCTGATGGTCAAGAGCCACAGCTCGAAGAACACCTCGGCCGAGCACCTCAGCTCGTTCTACAAGACGTTCGACGACGTCAAGGACAAGCGTTACGACGGACTCATCATTACGGGTGCGCCCGTGGAGCAGATGCCGTTCGAGGAGGTTGACTACTGGGACGAGCTCTGCAAGATAATGGACTGGAGCCGCACAAACGTGACCAGCACACTCCACATCTGTTGGGGAGCGCAGGCGGGGCTCTACTATCACTATGGCATCAACAAGTATGCGCTGCCGGAGAAGATGTTCGGCGTGTTCCACCACCGCGTGATGGACCTTCGCGTGCCCCTTGTCCGCGGCTTCGACGACGTGTTCTGCGCCCCCCACTCACGCCACACGGGCACACGTCGCGAGGACATCGAGAACAGCCCCAACCTCAGGATGTTGGCATATTCCGAAATAGCCGGCCCATATATCGTAATCTCTTACGACGGCCGCCAAGTCTTCGTCATGGGGCACTCCGAGTATGACCGCGACACACTCAAGGACGAGTATTTCCGCGACCTCAACAAGGGCCTGCCTATCAAGATCCCCTACAACTACTTCCCGAACGACGACCCGCAGCAGACGCCCCCAAAGAGCTGGCGCGCCCACAGCCACTTGCTCTTCTCCAATTGGCTTAACTACTACGTTTATCAGCAGACTCCGTACGAACTTTGAACAGTTCACAGTGCACAGTGCACAGTTCTCAGTGCTCAGTTCAAATGGTTCAGTACACAGTTCTGAGTTCCCGTACTGGCCCATAGCTATTTTGTCTGCTCATTAGGTTCTCTGACTTAGAGGTTCGACTAGAGGCCTGCGCAACAGACTGAACTACAGAATAAACCGCAGACAAGGCACTGGATCCGCCCCGAGCCGATCGGAAAATATTTTTCAAAAAAGGGGCTTGCGCTCTTGTATTGTAAAAGGAAAGCACTAATTTTGCACTCGGATTAGCCGAAGAGGCATCCGAATAGAGGTAGATCCGTTAGCTCAGCTGGTAGAGCACAACACTTTTAATGTTGGGGTCCTGGGTTCGAGCCCCAGACGGAT
>CAVILU010000005.1:0-3447 GCA_963643535.1 bacterium
AGCACGCAACAAGGAGTAATCCCCCGACATACGGCCGTGCGCAGAATTGCCACAGCCCAGTCGAACGCAATTACCATACAATCCCCACAAAACCTCGAGATTTAAGGAATAAGGAAATTATCCCCGCGCCCCACCCCACAGGGCTCAGCCAAGCCACAGCAGGGGAAGCGAGCGAGCTAAAGGATATACATACCTAACCTAATCAATAGAAAAACAACAGAATTACCATGGCAGCATCACATCCGCGCGGACTATATCTGCTCTTCGTCACGGAGATGGCAGAAAGGTTCAGCTACTACGGCATGCGAGCCCTCTTTGTGCTCTACCTCGTAGCAGCCTTCTTTGACAGCTCTGCGGCATCGCAGATCTACGGCTCGTACACAGGCCTCGTATACCTCACCCCACTGCTCGGCGGCTATATCGCCGACCGCTATTGGGGCAATCGCAAGTCGATTATCTTCGGCGGTCTCACCATGGCCGTAGGCCAATTCCTCCTCTTTGCTTCGGCATGCTGCGTCAAGCAGTCCATTTTCACCGAGGGAGGCCCCATCGACGCGAGTGTAGACAATACGCTCTCCGTAACGCTGCTCATTGCCGGCCTCGCCTGCCTCATCACGGGCAACGGCTTCTTCAAGCCCAACATCTCGACAATGGTTGGCGACCTCTATGAACATGGCGACAGCCGCAAGGACTCGGCTTTCACCATCTTCTACATGGGCATCAACGTAGGTGCCTTCATCGCGCCCTTCATCTGCGGCACTCTCGGCGAGGGCTCTTGGAACAACCTTGCTCCCTTCAAGTGGGGCTTCTTCTGCGCCGGCATCGCAATGATCCTCTCCGTCGTCGTCTTCGTGGCACTCAAGAACAAGTACCTCGTAACTCCCGAAGGCCTCCAGATTGGCCTCCCGCCCGCCAAGTCTGAGCTCCGCGCGGAGAAAGACCAGGAGGCTGCCCTCGAGCACGCTCAGCAGGAGGTTCGCAAGAACTCACCCATCCGCCTTTGGGGCTGCCTTATCGGCTGCATCGCACTCTTCGCAGCCTTCGCATACAGTGCGGAGAACCTCAACGACTACATCTCGGCCGCCATCTACGCCATCTCGATAGCACTGCCCGTCTTCATCATCACGGACCGCGGCCTTACCGTACGCGAGAAGAAGCATATCGGCGTAATCTACATCATTGCCGTCTTCGTCATCTTCTTCTGGTCCGCCTTTGAGCAGGCAGGCTCGTCGCTCACCATCTTCGCGGATAAGAACGTAGACCGCACCATTGGCGACTTCACCTTCAAGACCACTTGGTTCCAGAGCATCAACCCCATCGTCGTAGTCTCCTTCGCGCCCATCATGGCATCCCTCTGGAGCTTCCTCGGCAAGAAGGGCAAGGAGCCCGCAAGCCCCGTAAAGCAGGCTATCGGCCTCGCTCTCCTCTCACTTGGCTACATCGTCATCGCAGTGGCCACCAATGGCGTAGAGCCGGGCGTCAAGGTTTCAATGTTCTGGCTCCTCGCCCTCTACTTCATCCATACCCTTGGCGAGCTCAGCCTTTCGCCCATCGGCCTCTCCATGGTCAACCAGCTTAGCCCCGCCCGCCTCGCGTCGCTCCTCATGGGCGTATGGTTCATGAGCAACGCTGCATCCAACATCTTGGCAGGCAACCTTGCCACCCTCCTGCCCGACGGCAGTGGCGAGCCTAAGAGCTTCATGGGCTTCGAGGTTGTGGACCTCAACGACTTCTTCACGCTCTTCGCCATCATGGCAGGCGTGGCATCGCTCATACTCTTTGCGCTCTGCCCGCTCCTCAAGAAGATGATGAAGTAGAAAGAACAAGACATCACACCCTACATACCGACACATTCTCGGATGAAATCTGGTTTCGTAAATATCGTGGGCAACCCCAACGTGGGCAAGTCCACCCTCAGCAACATATTGGTGGGCGAGCGGCTCTCCATCATAACCTCGAAGGCGCAGACCACGCGCAAGAGGATCATGGGCATCGTCAATGGCGACGACTACCAGGTCGTCTTCTCCGACACGCCAGGCGTCCTCAAGCCCAACTACCGTCTCCAGGAGGCTATGCTGGACTACTCCAAGGAGGCCCTGAAGGATGCCGACGTCCTCATCTACGTAACCGACGTCATCGAGAAGCCGGATAAGTATGACGACTTCCTCAAGGCCGTAGAGGGTCTCGAAGTGCCGGTGATAGTCATCATCAACAAGATTGACCTCACCACGCAAGAGGAGCTCGAGAAGAAGGTTGAGTACTGGCATGAGCAGCTGCCCAATGCAGAGATCATCCCCGCCTCGGCCGTCCACGGCTTCAACACCAAGGTCATCATAGACCACATCGTGGACCTACTCCCCGAGGCACCCGCATACTTCGACCGCGACCAGCTCACCGACAAGAGCACCCGCTTCTTCGTAACGGAGATCATCCGCGAGAAGATACTCCTCTACTACGCTAAGGAGATCCCCTACTCGGCCGAAGTCGAGATTGAGGAGTACACCGAGGAGGAGGAGCACGTCAGCATCCAGGCCACCATCCACGTGACCCGCGAGAGCCAGAAGGGCATCATCATCGGCAAGGGCGGCGTAGCCATCAAGAAACTCGGCACCGTGGCCCGCCGCGACATCGAGAAGTTCGTCGGCAAGAAAGTGGACCTCCGCCTCTTCGTCAAGGTCACCAAGGACTGGCGCGACAAAGACGCCGCCCTCAAGCAATTCGGCTACGACGTGCGCTAAAAAAACGGGCCACTCAGCAAAAAGGAAGTAAAAGAACAACATAGGCGGCTCCACCGCCACCTACCATAGCAAAAACAAAACAAGAAATGAAGACAGAGAACAGACTACAGCAGGCCGTCGCAGGCGCGCTCAAGAGCCTCTACGGGGCCGACGTGGAGGCATCAACCATCCAAGTCACCGTAACCCGACGAGACCAGAAGGGCGACTATACCGTAGTTGTCTTCCCTCTGCTCAAGATATCCCACAAGAAGCCCGAGGAGACGGGTGCCGAGATTGGCGAGTACCTCAAGGCCAACGAGCCCATCGTGGCTGAGACCGAGACCATCAAGGGCTTCCTCAACCTCACACTCTCCAACGAGTTCTGGGCAAGCGTGGTCGAGGGTGCCGATGCCGACGACGACTTTGGCTACACCAAGGCTGGCGAGGGCTCACCCCTCGTCATGATTGAGTACTCGTCGCCCAACACCAACAAGCCGCTCCACCTTGGCCACGTGCGCAACAACCTCCTTGGCTACTCACTCTCACGCCTTCTCGAGGTTTGCGGCAACAAGGTAGTCAAGACCAACATTGTCAACGACCGCGGCATCCACATCTGCAAGAGCATGCTCGCATGGAAGAAGTGGGGCAACGGCGCTACGCCCGAAAGCCTTGGCCAGAAGGGCGACCACCTCGTGGGCGACTACTACGTCAAGTTCGACAAGGAGTACAA
>CAVILU010000005.1:3457-39873 GCA_963643535.1 bacterium
CCGAGGTAGCCAAGCTCAAGGAGCAGGGCATGACCGAGGAGGAGGCCGAGGAGAAATCGCCCCTCATGCAGGAGGCTCGCGAGATGCTCCGCAAGTGGGAGGCCGAGGATCCCGAGGTTCGTGGCCTCTGGAAGCAGATGAACGAGTGGGTCTACGCCGGTTTCGACGAGACATATAAGACCCTCGGTGTAAGTTTTGACAAGATTTACTACGAAAGCGAGACATACAAGGTAGGCAAAGGCCTCGTACTCAAGGGACTTGAGGCTGGTCAGTTCTACCGCCGCGATGATGGTTCCGTTTGGGCAGACCTCTCCAAGGACGGCCTCGACGAGAAGCTCCTCCTCCGCAAGGACGGCACTAGCGTCTACATGACCCAGGATATTGGCACCGCCCGCATCCGATTTGACGAGTACCCCATCGACAAGATGGTATACGTCGTCGGCAACGAGCAGAACTACCACTTCCAGGTACTCGCAATCCTCCTTGACCGCCTCGGATTCAAGTGGGGCAAAGATCTCGTCCACTTCTCCTATGGCATGGTCGAGCTCCCCAACGGCCGCATGAAGAGCCGCGAGGGCACCGTAGTCGACGCCGACGACCTCGTAGCCGGCATGGTCGACACCGCCCGCGAGATGAGCAAGAACGTAGGCAAGCTCGACGGCCTCACCGAAGAGGAGGCAGAGAACGTACACCGCATCCTCGCCCTCGGCGCACTCAAGTACTTCATCCTCAAGGTAGACCCGAAGAAGAACATGACCTTCAACCCCGCCGAGAGCATCGACTTCAACGGCAACACGGGTCCCTTCGTACAGTACTCCTACGCCCGCGCAATGTCCGTGCTCCGAAAGGCCGCTGAGGCTGGAGTCGCCGTACCCGAGAAGATTACGGCATCGGCACTCGACGCCAAGGAGCTTGAGGTCATCAAGCAAATAGAGCAGCTGCCTATCGTAATCAGCGAGGCAGGCAAGGCCTACAGCCCCGCCCTCGTGGCCAACTACGCCTACGAGATGGCAAAGACCTTCAACCAGTTCTACCATGACTGCCCCATCCTCCGCGAAGAGGACGCCACCCGCAAGGGCAACCGTCTCTTGCTGTGCAAAGTCGTGGCCAAGGTCATCAAGAATGCCCTTTGGACGCTCGGCATCGAGGTTCCCGCCAGAATGTAAGAGCCATAAGCGTTAAAAGACGTTTATTATACAACCCAAAGCCGCAACATTCCGTATATACGGGTGTTGCGGCTTTAATATGCAAGCAACTCGGATGGTCCGCTGGTGACGTGCGAAATACGCGTCATCCGGTTTGACCTCTTTACTTGCTTTTAGAAATATTTTGCTTATATTTGCCCTTGCGGATTACGACGAACAGGTCACGGGCCTCGGTCAGCTATCGAGCAGCAATGGCAATGGCTAAAAATCAAAATTTACCATGAACACATTGATACCGGGCACAAACAGGACTCCGACCATTTCCTTTACCGATGGCGTTCTCGCCATCTCTGGTCGCTCTTATATGGAGAACTCGGTAGAGTTCTATGCCCCAATAAAGAAACTGCTTGATGAGAGCGAAGGCCCCATCGTTGTGGAGATCAGCCTAGACTTTTTCAACACCAGCAGCTCCAAGTGCCTTATGGACCTCTTGACACTCGTTGACAAGAAATGCATCTCTGGCCAGGATTGCAAAATCAAATGGAGCTACAAAGCCGACGATGAGGATATGAAGGACAGCGCGGAGGAGTTCCGCGACATTCTGCACCACGTCCCCGTCGAGCTTGAGGAAATCGACGACTAAAGGAGGGAAGCCGCAAAAAGAAACGGCACCCCACCCCACACGTAGAAAATAACGACTTGTCCGCCAGCCGCCTACAGTCCCGAAAAGAGACGTAGGCCGCTGACGGCTTTGTTTTTTTGCCCCAACGGAAGTAGCGAGGTTTTGAGCCTATCAGCCACAGGTAATCCGCACGAGACTAAGTACGAAAAACATATCCTGATGGAAATAATCTGTGAACAAACGGACCGCAGCCCAATGGTCAGTTTGGAAGGCAACGAGTTGACACTCAGCGGCCGATCATATATGGACAACGCCGTGGAGTTCTACCGCAACCTCATCGCACGCATCGAGAGCATGACTTTCACCAAGATGGACGTGGAGGTCAAATTGGATTACTTCAACACGAGTAGCTCCAAGTGCCTGCTCGAGCTCTTCCACACCTTCGAGAAAATTAGCAGGAACGGACACCCGATGAGGGTTTTCTGGTATCATACGCCAGACTGTCCCGATCTCGAGGAAGCGGGCGAGGACTATCGCGACCTTATCACCGGCATCCCATTCGAGCTCGTCGAGGCCGAAGAAGAAGATTAAGCCGAGGGGCACGCACATAAAGCATAGAGACGCACGCAACCGAGACATTTATAGTTCCGGTGCGTGCGTCTTTCTCTTTTACAGCGACATTGCACAAACAGAACCGAAATACGAACCGCAGCCGCACAACAAGGGCAGCCACACGCCACAGCGGCAGCAATCAGAAACAACCCCAAAAACAGAACTAATGAGAATCAACTCTTTAGCAGCAATGGCTCTCGGAGCTCTCTTAGCCACAGCATGCGCCAAGCCACCACAAACCCGCAGCCACGAGTTGCTGGTGAAAGACTGGCTGTTTGCCGTATCCGACTCGGCGGCTGAGCTCGAAGACGCATACGACCCCGACTTCAACGCCAATTCATGGCGCCATCTCAACCTGCCGCACGACTGGGCCATCGAGGGCAGTTTCTCGGAGAGCAACCCCGCGGGCGTAGGTGGCGGAGCACTGCCGGGCGGCATGGGATGGTACCGCAAGGAGATCGAGATATCGCAAAAAGACCTTGAGGGCCGCGTATACCTCAAGTTCGACGGCATATATATGAATGGCACCGTCTACGTCAACGGCTTCAAGGAGGGCAACCGCCCCTATGGCTACTCCTCCGTCATATACGACATCACGCCCGACCTAAAGGAAGGCCGCAACGTGGTGGCTGTCAAGGTCGACAACACCGACCAGCCAAACTCGCGATGGTACAGCGGATGCGGCATATACCGCAACGTATGGATCACGAAGACCAACAATGTGCACGTGGCACCCTGGGGCACCTGGGTACGCACGCCACTCGTAAACGAGGCCAAAGCCGACGTCCTCATGACCACCACCGTCAGCAACACCAACGACTTCGACGTGGACGTGGACATCCAGACCCGCATCCTCAACCCCAAAGGCATCGAGGTGTCGCAGAAGACAAGCACAGTGCGCATCGAGGCAGGCCGCAAATCGGAAGTCGAGCAGAACCTCCGCGTGGCCAATCCCGAGATGTGGGACCTCGGCTCGCCTAAGCTCTATAAGGCCGAGACCACGATCGAAGTCAATGGCAGAGCCGTGGATAACTACGAGACCACCTTTGGCATCCGCAGCTTCTACTTCGAGCCTGAGCGCGGCTTCATCCTCAACGACAAGAACGTAAAACTCAATGGCGTATGCCTCCACCACGACCTTGGTTGCCTTGGCGCGGCAGTGAACAAACGCGGCATAGAGCGACAGCTCGAGATGCTTGCCGACATGGGTTGCAACGCCATTCGCTGCACCCACAACCCACCCGCGCCAGAGCTCCTCGACCTCTGCGACAAGATGGGCTTCCTGGTCATCGACGAGGCTTTCGACATGTGGCGCAGGAAGAAGACCGAACGCGACTATGCGCGTTTCTTCGACGAGTGGCATGAGCGCGACCTTACGGACCTCGTGGTCCGCGACAGGAATCACCCCTGTATCATAGCATGGAGTATCGGCAACGAAGTCCTCGAACAGTGGGATCAGACGGAGATGACGAGCGAAGACGCGCAGCAAGCCAACCTGGACGTAGCCATGGGACGCGGAGGCCAACTCTCTGCAAACAAGCTGACAGAGGGAGCCGCCCTCTGCCGCCACCTGAGCGACATCGTCAAGAAACTCGACCCGACGCGCCCCGTGACGGCAGGCAACAATGCGGTAGACCCGTCCAACAACCTCTTCAAGTCCGGAGCTCTGGACCTCATCGGCTTCAACTACCACAACGACAACTTCGACTCGGTGCCTTACCTCTTCAAGAACAGCCCGTTCTACGTCTCGGAGAGCAACTCGGCACTGGCCACCCGCGGCTATTACAAGATGCCCAGCACGCGCGTCTTCATCATGCCGGACGACTGGCGCCACAACAGCAAAGACCCGAGTTTCAGCTGCTCGGCCTTCGACAATTGCCATGTACCTTGGGGCTCAACCCACGAGCGCACTTTGCTCCAGGTTCGCGAAAACGACTTCATAGCAGGTCAGTTTGTATGGACGGGCTTCGACTACCTTGGCGAGCCGACGCCCTACGGATGGCCAGCGCGATCATCTTACTTCGGCATCATAGACCTCGCGGGCATTCCCAAAGACGCTTACTACCTCTATCAGAGCGAGTGGCAGACCGAGAAGACCGTGCTCCACCTCTTCCCTCATTGGAACTGGAAGACAGGCGAGGAGATAGACGTATGGTGCTACTATAATAACGCAGAGGAGGTTGAACTCTACGTCAATGGTCGCTCGGCAGGCAAACGCACAAAGGACAAGAACACCCTCCACGGCATTTGGCGCGTAAACTACGAGCCCGGCGAAATCCGCGTTGTGAGCCGCAGCGATGGCCATGTGGTTGCAGAGGAGACTATACGCACCGCAGGCCGCCCCGCAAAACTCCGCCTGACACCCGACCGCACACGCATCCATGCCGATGGCGACGACCTGTGCTACGTGACCGTAGAGGTGACCGATGCCGACGGCAACCTGTGCCCCAATGCTCAGAACGAAATCCACTTCGAGGTGGAGGGCGTGGCGCACATCGAGGGTGTAGACAACGGATCGCCCATAAGCCTCGAACCTTTCAAGGCCAACAAGCGCAAGGCGTTCTACGGCAAATGCATGGTAGTGCTCCGCAGCGATGGCAAGGCTGGCAACATCAGGCTACGCGCCTCCGCGGACGACATCGAGGCCAACGAAGTGACAATAAACTGCCTCGACGAGCAGACTTACTAACATCCGAAACCGGCTAAAAATGGCCATTCAGACCACAAAAAGCCGTATATAGTATTAAAAAAAGGCGGGAAGGCTTTCCTTCCCGCCTTTTTTACTACTTTTGACATTTGATAACCCACAACGACCACTTATGACAAAAGACGTAGTCATAATCCCGACATACAACGAGAAGGAGAACATCACGGCCATCATAAACGCCGTATTCTCTCAGCAACACGACTTTCACATCCTCATCATTGACGACGGCTCACCCGACGGGACGGCGAACATCGTCAAGGACTTGATGACAAAATACACCGAGGAGCTGCACCTCATAGAGCGTCAGGGCAAGCAAGGCCTCGGCACGGCATACCTCACAGGCTTCAAGTGGGCCCTCGAGCATGGCTACGACTATGTTTTTGAGATGGATGCAGACTTCTCGCACGACCCAGCGGACCTCGAGCGCCTGTTGGACGCGTGCACCGACGATGGCGCAGACTTGGCTATAGGCTCGCGCTATGTGTCGGGCGTCAATGTCGTCAACTGGCCTATGGGGCGCGTCTTGATGTCTTACTTCGCATCGGTATATGTTCGTTTCGTGACCGGCATGAAGATTATGGACACTACGGCAGGCTTCAAGTGCTACAGCCGCAAGGTGCTTGAGACCATAGACCTCGACAAGGTACACCTCAAGGGTTACGGTTTCCAAATCGAGATGAAGTTCACCACATGGAAATACGGATTCAAGATCAAGGAGGTGCCAATCATCTTCACCGACCGCAAGCAAGGCACGTCCAAAATGAGCGGCGGCATCTTCAACGAAGCCGTATGGGGTGTCATCGGAATGAAAATCCGCAGCTGGTTCAAGAGCTATAAGAGGCCCGAAGCCAACAACTAAAACGCAAAAGGCATGTCAACAAAGATAGCGACACTCATCCGCGACGCGCAAATCGTAGCCGACGGCAAAATACGCCGAGGCAGCGTGTCTATAGACTCCGAAGGACGAATAGCCGGCGTATATGCCGATGGCGAGGCCCTCCCCACGGCCGACGAGACCATAGACGCCAGCGACCTCTACCTCTTCCCCGGAGCCATAGACGACCACGTGCACTTCCGCGACCCGGGCCTCACGCACAAGGCCGACATGGAGAGCGAGTCCACGGCGGCCATACTCGGTGGCGTGACCTCCGTAATGGACATGCCGAACACCAATCCGCAAACCACGAGCGTAGAGGCTTGGGAAGCCAAGATGCAGAGCGCCAAGGGGCGCATGCGCACCAACTACGCCTTCTACATAGGTGCCACAAATTCCAATGCGGAGGAACTGCTAAGGGCGGACTACACCCGCGTCTGTGGCATAAAAGTCTTCATGGGCTCGTCCACTGGCGGCATGCTCGTGGACTCCGACGACAGCCTGCGCAAGATTTTCTCAGAAGCCCCCACCCTCATTGCCGCCCACTGCGAAGATGAGCAGATAATCCGCGCCAACAGCGAGGCCGCACGCGCCAAGTATGGCGACGACGTGCCATGGGCGCAGCACGCGGAGATACGTTCGAGCCGCGCATGCTACGCATCCAGTTTCCGAGCCGCAGAGATGGCCCGAGAGACAGGCGCACGCCTCCACATCATGCACATCACGACAGCCAGCGAGCTCGACCTTCTCGACGACGGCCCCGACCGCCGCATCACAGGCGAAGCCTGCCCCGCGCACCTCTGGTTCCACACCGAGGACTACGACGCCCTAGGCCCACTCGTGAAATGCAACCCAGCCGTCAAGACTTTCGCCGACCGCAACTCACTCCGTATGGCAGTCTCTTGCGGAATAATAACAACCATTGGCACAGACCACGCCCCCCACACCCTTGAGGAGAAGACGGGCCACAGCTATTGGCAGACTCCATCCGGCATGCCTATGATAGAGCACTCCTTGCCCCTCATGCTACGCCTTGCCGACGAAGGATGGTGGAACTACGCCACCGTGGCGGCACGCATGGCCGAGGGCGTGGCAGATCTCTACGGCATCGAGGACCGCGGACACATACGTGTCGGGCAATGGGCAGATATCGCCCTTGTGAAAAAAGAACCGAACGTTATCGGAAAAGTTGCGTATAAATGCGGATGGAGCCCGCTCAAGGGCATCATGCTTAACCATAAAGTTGTGCGAACCTACGTATCCGGCAAACTTGTGCAGAAGGACGGTGTGCCCACAGGATGCGTAGCTTCACAAGCTATGACATTCAAACCCAAGCGATAAAAAAACAATCTGTATTAACCCCAAAACAGAAACATATGACAAGGACGGTTATGACCGTGGCTGCAGCGGCTGCTATGTTTGCCACGATGATGACATCTTGCGGCAATAGTGCAAAAGAGCAAGCGCAGAATGCGAACGAGCAGAATCAGAGCGAGATTCAGCAGACGCAGAACACACCCGGGAAGGAGAACATCATCGAGTATATGGTCTACCTCAAGCCGCAGGACATGCGCGACGAGTTCGCCCACGAGCTCTATGACAATTTCGACCGCGAGGCTTTCGTCGACTCCGTATTCGCAGCCGTATATCAGCACCACGCAAAGGTAACCGACGAGGACGGTAATGAGCTGACCCTCGAAGAGATAAAGGAGCGCGAGGTTAGCGACCCCCGCTACTCACATGACAAGATCGCTGCCGTCCGTTTCCGCGAGGCATGGAGCTTCGACCCTCAGACCAAGACCATGAACAAGAAGGTCAAGAGCCTGCTTATTGGTTACGAGTTTGTCCAGGACAGCGTGATTGTAGCCATGCGTCCAGCTTTCCTCATGACATTCGACAAATAACCGCAAGATGAATAAGAGAGCCATTATCGCCACACTCGGCGCCATCCTTGCCTGCGCCCAGAGTTCAACTGCCAATGCGCAGACTATCAACGTAATCTATACAACTGACATACACGGCGCGGTATTCAACTACGACTTTGTAAACGACACCATCGCGCCATACAGCCTCTCGAACGTATACTCCTACGTCAGCGCTGTCCGCGACACGTCCAAGAACGTAATCTTGCTGGACAACGGCGACTTCCTCCAGGGCTCGCCTGCCGTGTATTACTACAATAATGTGGACACCGCCGGCATCAACGTCATGGCCCGCATCTTCAACTTTATGAAGTACGACGCCGTAGGCATTGGCAACCACGACATCGAGGCACGCCACCGCGTGTATGACAAGATTAAGGGCGAAGTGAACATGCCACTCATCAGTGCCAACATCAAGCACGTCGAGAGCAACACTCCATACTTCAAGCCCTACACCATAATCCAGAGGGGCGGCAAACGCGTGGCCGTAATAGGTCTCACGACACCCTACATCCCCCATTGGCTGGCGCAAAGCTACTGGAGCGGAATGTATTTCGAGGATATGGTAGACGCGGCACGCTACTGGATAAAAGAAGTCCGCGAGAAGGAGAACCCCGATGTCGTCATCGGACTTTTCCATGCCGGATATGACTATAACTATGGCAACCAGTCGGCCGAGACATATAAGAACGAGAACGCCTCGGTGCTCGTGGCAGAGAGAGTCGACGGCTTCGACGCCATACTCGTCGGGCACGACCACAAACTTTTCAACAAGGAGATTGTAAGCCCCTCGGGCAAGAAAGTCCCCGTACTCGACGCAGGCACCAAGGCTCGCAACGCCGGCCTCCTGAGCATCACGTTCGACAAGGAAGGTAAGCCCCATTGCCACACCTCGCTCATAGCGATGAAGAACGTCAAGCCCTCAGAGGAGTACGACAAGGCATTCATGCCTCAGCAACTCGCCGTCAAGGCATACACCCGCAAGGTCATTACACATCTCGCCGAGCCCGTATACGCATATCAGAGCCTCGGCGGCAGCTCGGCCTTCGTAGATGCCGTACACCAGACCATGCTTCGCCACACGGGTGCCGACATCAGCATGACCGCCCCGCTGCTCATCAACGCTGTGCTCCCCAAGGGCGACATCACCATAGGCCGCATGTTCGCACTCTATAAGTACGAGAACACCCTCTGCCTCATCAACATGACCGGCAAGGAGGTCAAGGACTACCTAGAGTACAGCTACGACAAGTGGATCCAGAGCCCCAGCAAAGGCTCGGTTCTCCTGCTGACCAAGAGCGGCCGCCTCGCCAACAACTACTATAATCTCGACTCGGCAGCCGGCATAATCTACACCGTCGACGTCACAGCCGACTACGGCAAGCGCATCAAGATTATCAGCATGGCCGACGGCAAGAAGTTCGACAAGCGCAAGACATATAAGGTGGCACTGAACAGCTATCGCGCAAATGGCGGTGGCGGACATCTTGAGTTTGGCGCCGGCATCCCCTTCTACGACATTCAGAGCCGCATCATAAAGTCCTTCGACAGCGACCTCCGCGGTCAGCTCATCGAGGACTTTGAGGAGATGGGCAAGAGTGGCGAAGCTGTGACCCTCAAGTCTTTCGGCCAATGGAAATTCGTCCCCGAGGAGGAGATAAGTTCCCAGCTGGAGAAAGACCTCAGCAATTTCAAGTAGGTCTCCCGCAGTATTACACCTGCCTCGGCAGAGCGCAAGAGATTGGGCCACAAAAAACAATGACCAGCACTCCCTTGGTTTCTGACGCACTGCGGACATTCGGGGCAAAAACGCATACAATAAACAACAAACATATCAGTAAAAACAAAGACAATGGGAAAGATTCTCAAGATTGTCGGTGGAGTGATAGGCGGCCTAGTGGCACTCGTCATCTTGGCGCTGGTCATCGTTCCAACATTTTTCAGTGACGAGGTCGAGGACTTCGCCAAGAGAATTGCCAATGAGTACGTCAAGGATGCCAAGGTAGACTTTGGTGACTTCTCGCTCTCCATTTTCAGCAGCTTCCCGAGCTTGCGCGCTGGCATCACCGACATCAATATTGTAGGTGAGGGCCGCTTCGACGGCGACACGCTGCTCCACGTCGGCACCCTCTATGCCGACCTCGACGTCATGAAGGCCATCAATGGCGACATTCAGGTCAACGCCGTTGGTCTCGACGACGTCCTCGCACAGGGCATCGTAACAGCCGACAGCCTCGCCAACTGGGACATCGTAAACCTCGCCAGCGACACCACCACTACCGAGGAGACCGACACCACGTCCTCCGCCCTCAAACTCAACCTTGAGAAGGTAGAGCTCAGCAACGTCCGCCTTGCCTATATCGACTCCACGTCGAACATCAACGCCACCATCAGCGGCCTCAACGCCGGCATGAATGGCGCAATGAACGGCAACGTAATGGACCTCAAGCTCAACCTCGGCATCGATGCCATCAATGCGGCTATGGGCGGCATGCAGTACGTCAACAACGCCACCCTCAACTTCGACGCTAAGGCAATAGCCGACCTCGACTCAATGAAGTTCACCTTCGACGAGAACAAGCTCACCTTCGCAGGTCTGCCTCTCGCATTCGACGGTTGGGTGCAGCTCGGCGACTCCAACGCTATCGCAATGGACATGAAGCTTGCCGCACTCGAGACCACCTTCAAGACCATCATGGACCTCATCCCTGCCGAGTACCTCAAGAGCGTCAGCGGCCTCACCGCCACCGGCTCTTTCGAGCTCTATGCCAAGGCTGCAGGCGAGTATAAGGATATGGACAACATCCCCGCCATCGACGCCCTCCTGAAGATTAACGATGGCTACGTCAAGTATCCCGACCTTCCTAAGTCGCTCGATAACATCAATGTAGCAGTTGTTGTCAACAACCCCGGTGGTTCGGCCGACCTCACAACGGTTTCGGTAGACACGCTCCACTTCGGCCTTGGCGGCAACCCCTTCGACATCAAGGCACACGTCAAGACCCCGATGAGCAACCCGACCTTCGACGCATCGATGCTCGGCAAGCTCAACCTCGGCAGCCTCAAGGACGCACTGCCCCTCGACAGCATGGAGATTGACGGCATTGTAGATGCCGACCTCAAGGTAGCAGCCGACTTGGCAAGCATCGACCAGCAGCAATATGAGAAAGTCAACGCCCAAGGCAAGCTCGGCCTCACGAACTTCAAGTTCAGCGGCTCCGTCCTCCCGCAGGGTCTCGACGTGCCTCAGGCATTGCTGACCTTCTCGCCCAAGGCTGTCAACCTCAACCCCCTCGACGTAATCATCGGCAAGAGCGACATCAGCCTCAAGGGCAACGTAGAGGACTACCTCGGCTACGTTCTTAGCGACGGCACCCTCAAGGGCTCAGCCTCGCTCACCAGCAAACTCCTCGACTGCAACGAGTTGCTCGCCATAGCATCCAGCGGCGACGCTACTGCCGACACCACGGCTCAGGCCACCACGGCAACTGCCGACACCACCGCCACCGAGCCCCTCGTATTGCCGAAGAACATCGACTTCACTTTCAATACGGATATCGACAAGCTCCTCTACGACAAACTCGAGCTCAGCAACATCAACGGTAAGGTAGCCCTCCGCAACGGCATTGCCGACCTCAGCAACCTCTCTACCGACATTTGCGACGGCAAGCTCATCCTCAATGGCAAGTTCCAGACCCCCGAGAACAAGAACTCGAAGATTGACATGAACTTGGCGTTCAACAACATCGATATCAACAAGCTCACTGGCTCGTTCAGCGTTGTAGACAGCATGTTGCCCATTGCGCACAACGCCTTTGGCAAGGTTTCTATTGGACTCGACATCAACTCCGAGCTCGACGCAAGCCTCAGCCCTGTCCTCAAGAGCGTCAACGGCAAGGGCGCTTTCCAGTCCAACAGCCTCATGCTCAAGGATAGTGAGTTCCAGCAGAACCTCTCGAAGCTCCTGGCCAACACCAAGTACAACGAGATTGACATCAAGGATTGCAAAGTCAACTTCACCATCGAGGATGGCAACGTAATAGTAACGCCGTTCAACTTTAACATCTTCGGCAAGAAGAGCACCTTCAGCGGCAGGCAGGGTCTCGACCAGACAATGGAATACGCCCTCTCGATGCCCGTGGCTCGCAAGGAGATAGCGGATGTCATCAGCAAACTCGGCGCAAGCGCAACCTCATGGTCCGAGGGCGCAGACCTCCCTGTCGGTGTCAAGATCACTGGCACCCTCACCAAGCCCCAGGTCAAGCTCGATCTTAGCGAGGCAACCGCCACCCTGACCAGCGAGGCCGCAAGCAAGGTTTCGGAGAAAGCCACCGAGGCTGTAGACAAGGCCATCTCGAACATCAAGGACGAGAAGACCAAGGAAACCGTGACCAAAGCCAAGGACGCTATCGGCAACCTCTTCAAGAAAAAGAAATAAGGCGACCAACGTCCCTTAAACTCTGAATAAGAAAAACGCCCCCTCGGGTCTCAAGAGAGAGACCTGAGGGGGCGTCTCTTTGCCCCCCCCATCCCAAACATCGCAAGCGAGCCAATAATCTCACAGCTAAAGCAGTAAGATGCGAAAACACGCCCCCGCACGCCACTCCCGATTTTAACACACGTCCAATCAACTGTATATTAGCAGACTACACAAAGTATCAGAAAAAAGTGGGGGAAAGTGGTTGCAAGTGGAGCAATTGGAATGTAAATTTACAGTCCAAAGTATGGGTGAAAAAGTCTATTCCTTTATCGGCGACTTCGACAGTCGGGCCGACGCGAAGAACCGCATAGTTCTTCCAGCCGCCTTCAAGCACGAGCTTGAGGGAGCGGAGAGCGTGCGCCTCGTGATAAGGAAAGACATATTCGAGCAATGCCTCAACATATACCCCTACCCCGTCTGGGAACACATGATGGCCGACCTGCGCAGCCGCCTCAACCCATATGACCGCAGGCATGCCCAGTTTATGCGCGAGCAGCAACGCTCGACGTGCGAAGCGTCACTTGACTCCAACGGCCGACTGCTCGTGCCGCAACGCCTACTGGACCTTATCGGCGCTAGCAAGGAACTGACATTGCTGGGCGTGGACGACCACATCGAGATGTGGGACAAGGAGGCATTTGCAAGCCAAGCCATTAGCGGAGAGGAACTCGGCGCACTTGCCGAAGGACTATTCGCGACGGGCGGCGACATAACCACACAAAACGTACGATAGTGAGCGAAGAGACAACATATCACGTGCCGGTGCTCCTCGGCGAGTCGGTAGATGCACTTGACATCCGCCCCGACGGGACGTATGTCGACGTCACCTTTGGCGGTGGCGGCCATAGCCGTGAGATATTGCGTCGTCTGGGTCCCAATGGCCACCTCATCGCCTTTGATCAGGATGCCGACGCGCAACGCAACATGCCAGACGACCCGCGCTTCACGCTTGTCCACCACAACTTCCGTTTCATAGCCGACTTTATCGACTATATGGGAGTCGGGCCAGTGGATGGTGTGCTGGGCGATCTTGGCGTCTCGTCGCATCATTTTGACGATGGCGGACGCGGTTTCTCGTTCCGACAAGATGGCCCATTGGATATGCGAATGAACCGCGAGGCGACGCAGACTGCCGCCGATATCGTCAACAAGTATGACGATGCCGCCCTCGCTCACATTCTTGGAGCCTGGGGCGAAGTGGACAAACCATTCCGCATAGTAAACGCCATAACCAAGGCGCGCGCATCCCACCCCATAGAGACCACTGGCGCGCTGCGTGAGATTGTAGAAAGCGTCTCGCCCCGACAGGAGCAGAACAAGACCCTCACGAAAGTGTTCCAAGCCTTGCGCATCGAAGTGAACCATGAGATGGACGCACTCGACATGATGTTGCGAGGCTGCGCCAAAGTAATTCGCCCAGGCGGCAGGATGGTCATGATATCCTACCACAGCCTTGAGGACCGCATGGTGAAGAACATGATGAAGAGCGGCGACCCGCAGAAAGCTCAAGCAGAGCAGGACGTCGTATTCGGAACCGTAGAAGTGCCATTTGGCGGCGGCCCTCGCAAGCCAATACTCCCCACAGACGAGGAAGTTGAGCGCAACCCGCGTGCCCGCTCGGCAAAATTGAGATGGGCCGAGAGAACCGGAAAGGGGGCGCGCCGTGGCTAAATCCGACTCGCACCCGAACGCCAACCCTATCAAGGAGCTTCTCAACGGACACGTAACGATGCCCGAGACTAAGACTCTGAGGCTAATTGCTTTTTGCGTCCTACTCATATTCATCTATATAACGAACAACCTCGACTCGGAGCGTCAGAAAAAGCAGATATCCGAGCTTACCGCCCAGGTAAAGGAACTTCATTATCAGCAGATCTCAACCCAAAGCGACCTGATGAACATGAGCAAACAAAGCGAGGTGCTCCGCAGAGTGAAGGCCGAGGAATTAGGCCTCGAAGAGCTCACGGAGCCGCCACGGATAATTAAGAGATAGCCGCCACGAGAGACATACATCGCACGGCAAAAAAATAAGAGCCCCCGAACGGCTAAGAGAGATGGAAAAGATAAAGCCCTGGACAACCAACTGCATCAATGGCATGACAGCCTTGGTGTTCTTGCTGTGCGTTTCCATTTTGGGCAAAGCGCTCTACCTCAAAGTCGTCAAGGGCGAGTATTACAAACAGATACTCGAAAACAACTACTCGCAGAGCGAGGTCAAGGTGCCCGCCACCCGCGGCGACATCCTGGCGCGCGACGGAAGACGAATGGCATGCTCGGTGCCCAACTACAGGGTCACGATGGACCCGTGCGCCGACGGACTGCCAGACAGCGTCTTCAACCGCGACATAAGTAAGCTCTCCATACAGCTCGCCAATCTCTTCCGCGACAAGAGCCCCGAGGAGTATCGCAAGAAGATAACCGACGCCAGGATACACCACCGGCGTTACCTTATGCTCGGCAACCGCCGCATAAGCCATGCCGAGCGCGACAAGGTGAAGAAATTCGCCATTTTCTGCCGCGGAAGGAACAAAGGCGGCCTCAACCTTGAGCAAGGCGACGAGCGCAAGATGCCCTTCGGAATCCTGGCCGAGCGCACCATCGGAAAGATGTACAACGACAAGGAGAAGGGCGGCATAGTAGGTCTCGAAAACTACTACGACAAGACCTTGCGCGGCAAAGACGGCACGGCAGAACGAATCCGAATGGCGGGCTCATGGGAGAATATCGAGAAAGTGGCCCCTCAGAACGGCCGCAGCCTCGTGACTACCATCGACATCGACATACAGGACGTGGCCGAGAACTCGCTGATGAACCAACTCAGAAGCCTCAACGCGGACCACGGCGTAGCGATGCTAATGGAGGTCAAGACAGGAGCCATACGCGCCATTGCCAACCTCCACCGCACGTCGGACGGAACCTACGCCGAGGACTTCAACTACGCCATAGGTGAGCTCGTGGAGCCAGGCTCGACATTCAAACTGGCGTCGCTCATAGCATGTCTCGACGACGGCAAGGCCAGACTCACGGACACCATAGACACCTACAACGGCGAGTTCAGGATATACGACCGCGTGATGCGCGACAGCAAAGAGGGTGGACATGGCAACATAACGGTCAAGGAAGCCTTCGAGGTATCGAGCAACATTGGCATCTCGCGCCTCGTCATGAAGGCATACGACGATGACAAGCAACGCTTCATAGACCGCCTACGCGACTTGGGCCTCTGCGACAGCCTGGGCCTCGACATACGCGGCGAGAAGGCAACCATCATGAAGCAGCCGGGCGACAGTGACTGGAGCGGAATCTCGCTGCCATGGATGTCTATAGGATATGAGATTCGCATCACGCCAATCCAGATCCTGACATTCTACAACGCCGTTGCCAACAACGGCACCATGATGCGCCCGATGTTCGTAGAGTGCGAGATGGACGGCGACACCCGCGTCAACCAGCGCAGACCGACAGTGATGCGCAACTCCATAGCCACATCCAAGACCATCAGAGCCGTCCAGGAAGCCCTGAAAGGCGTGGTGGAGAGCGGCACGGCCAA
Organism: bacterium; assembly: GCA_963643535.1. Lineage (GTDB taxonomy): Bacteria > Bacteroidota > Bacteroidia > Bacteroidales > Marinilabiliaceae > W3P20-009. Next base: position 19,370 of record CAVILU010000005.1, read on the forward strand.
GAACATCAAGAGCACGCCCTACAAGATAGCCGGCAAGACCGGCACAGCGCAGATAGCCAAGGGCAGCAAGGGCTACGGCGCAGACGGCCAGAGGAATTACCTCGCCTCGTTCGCAGGCTACTTCCCGGCCGACAACCCACTCTACAGCTGCATAGTCATGGTATCCAGCCCCGCAGGCCAAATTTATGGTAATAAAGCGGCGGGTACCGTCGTTAAAGACATAGCCGACCGCGTCTATGCGGCAGAGTTCCGCAAAGGCGTAGGCAAGATAGAGAGCACGCCGCCCGACAGTGGCAAGATGCCATATAGCAAAGGCGGATGGGCTCCGGACCTCGTAAGAGTCCTCTCCGACCTGAAAGTCCCCTACACCATCTCGGCGTCCTCTACCGACTGGGTATCGGCCACGGCAACCTCCGAAGGCGTAAAGATTTCGGGACGCTACTTTGCCAAGGACCAAATGCCTAACGTTCGCGGCATGGGAGCCTCGGACGCCATAAGCCTGCTTGAGGGCATGGGACTCAGAGTGACCATAGAGGGCGTAGGAAGAGTGACAGACCAAAGCATTGCCAAGGATGCGCGCTTCCGCCCCGGCGACACAGTACGGCTGACGCTGAGCGACAACTGACCTCGGCAAAACGAAATACGAATATTGTTTCATATCATATAGACCAACCAAACATAACAGGTCATGGAACTGAAAGATATACTGGAGAAAGCAAAAGCCGGCCTCACCGGCATCCAGATTGAGGGCCCCACAGCCCAGGAGATAACCAGCGTGACGCTCGACAGCCGCAAAGCGACAAACGGCTCCATCTTCGTAGCCCAGAAAGGCGAGAAGGTGGACGGCCACACCTTTATCGGTAAAGCTATCGAGGCCGGTTGCCGCGCCATAGTTTGTGAGGTGAAGCCCGATTGCGAAATTCCCGCCGACTGCGCCATAGTAACCATTGCGGACACCCACGAGGGACTCGGCCACATTGCCGCGGCATTCTACGGCAACCCGTCGGAGAAACTGAAACTTGTGGGCGTGACCGGCACCAACGGCAAGACCACCACCGCCACCCTGCTCTACCGCCTCACGACGGCACTCGGGCACAAGAGCGGCCTCTTCTCGACCGTAGCCAATTATGTAGGCGACGCCCGCACCACGGCCATGCAGACCACACCGGACTCCATAACCCTGCAGCGCACGATGCGCGAGATGGTGGATGCCGGATGTGAGTATTGCTTTATGGAGGTGAGCTCGCACAGCGTTGTCCAGAAGCGCATTGCGGCATTGGACTTCGACGGTGGAATCTTCACCAACATCACCCATGACCACCTGGACTTCCACAAGACCTTCGCCAACTACATAGAGGCCAAGAAAGGCTTCTTCGACGGACTCAAGAAAGGTGCCTTCGCCCTCACGAACGTCGACGACCGCAATGGCGAGAAGATGCTCCAGAACACAGCTGCCACCAAGCGAAGCTACTCCTTGAGGACCGCTGCGGACTACAAAGCCGAGGTCAAGGAGGACAGCATGGAGGGTATGCTTATGACGTTCAACGGAGTAGAGGCATTCATGCAGTTCGTAGGCCGCTTCAACGCATATAACTTGCTGGGCATATATGGTGCGGCAGTGGAGCTCGGTTTTGAGCCGCACGACGTACTTGTGGCACTGAGCACACTCAAGCCTGTCGACGGCCGTTTCCAAACCGTGAAGCTCAAGAACGGCGCCGTAGCCATTGTGGACTACGCACATACGCCTGACGCGCTCTACAATGTACTCTCGACACTCAACGAGGTGCGCAAGGCGGGTCAGCAACTCATATGCGTAGTAGGCTGCGGCGGCGACCGCGACAAGACCAAACGCCCCGAGATGGCGCAAGAGGCCGTTAAAGCCGCCGACCGCGTAATCCTGACGAGCGACAACCCTCGCAGCGAGGACCCTATGGACATCCTCAACGACATGCTCGCCGGACTCGACGACACCCAGCGAGAGAAGGTGCTGACAATAGCCGACCGCCGCGAAGCCATCCGCACAGCCGCAGCCCTCGCACACAAGGGCGACGCCGTACTCGTAGCCGGCAAAGGCCACGAGGATTACCAGGAGATAAAGGGCGTGAAGCACCACTTCAGCGACAAAGAGGAGCTGGAGAAACTTTAAAGAAAAACGGACCAATCGTCACATAAGAATAGATGTTATATTACTTGTTCCATAGTCTGCAGGAAGCAGGAGTCCCGGGCGCCGGCCTTTTCCAGTACATATCGTTCAGGTCTGTCCTGGCTCTTGTGCTATCTCTCATCTGCGCCACCATCATAGGCCGCCGCATCATCGACGTGCTCCAGAAGCAGCAGATAGGCGAGACGATTCGCGACCTCGGCCTTGAGGGGCAGCTCCAGAAAAAAGGCACGCCCACCATGGGCGGCATCATCATAATAATGTCGATCCTCATACCCGTAGTCTTGCTCTGCAAGTTGGACAACGTGTATATCATCCTCATGATTGTCTCTACAATTTGGATGGGCATCATAGGCTTCATCGACGACTACATCAAAGTCTTCCGCAAGAACAAGGAGGGAATGTCTGGCCGCCATAAGATTGTAGGTCAGATTGGCCTCGGCATCATCGTAGCCGCCACACTCTACTTCAATGACGACGTGGTGGTCCGCTCCACAAACTATCAGACGCCAGAAGTGCCCGTCACCGAGCAAGGCGCAATAGATATCGAGAGTGTGGACATGGCCGCAGCCGCCAAGCCCGAGATGCAGCACATTACCAAAGAACCCATCACCACCATCCCGTTCCTCAAGAACCATCAGTTCGACTACCGTTGCCTTGCCAACTGGGCAGGAGAGTATCGCAACGCTATCGGCTGGGCAATCTTCGCACTCGTTGTGATTTTTATCATCACGGCAGTCAGCAACGGCGCCAACATGACGGACGGACTCGACGGACTCGCCACTGGAACGTCGGCCATCATCGGCACGGCACTCGCAATTATCGCGTATGTATCGAGCCACTTTATGTTTGCCAACTACCTGAACCTTATGTTCATACCGAACTCGGCAGAGCTCGTTGTCTTCATGTCGGCATTCGTAGGCGCTACGCTTGGCTTCCTCTGGTACAACTCATACCCCGCGCAGGTGTTCATGGGTGACACTGGCTCACTGACTATTGGCGGCATCATCGGCGTCTTTGCCATACTGGTGCATGCCGAGCTGTTGTTGCCTATTCTTTGCGGCATTTTCTTGGTTGAGAACATATCCGTCATGATGCAAGTAGGCTACTTCAAGTACACGAAGAAGAAATATGGCGAGGGCCGACGCATCTTCCTCATGGCGCCGCTCCACCATCATTTCCAGAAGAAAGGCATCACGGAACCCAAGATCGTAACGCGCTTCTGGCTCGTCGGGATCATATTGGCAATGCTCACCATCATCACCTTGAAAATAAGGTAGAAGCAAGCAATAAATCAAAGAATTAAAAGACCCATTATCATATAACAATCATGGAGAAGCTGATAGTGCTTGGCGGAGGCGAGAGCGGCGTAGGAGCCGCCATCCTCGGCAAGGTTAAGGGATACGACGTGCTCGTAAGCGACAGCGGCAAGATTAAGGACAGCTACCGCGAAGAGTTGGAGCGCGAAGGCATAGCATACGAAGACGGCGGCCACACCGAGAGCAAGGTTCTCGCCGCCGACTTGGCCATCAAGAGCCCCGGCATCCCCGAGACCGCGCCCCTCGTAGTAGCCCTGCGCGAGAAAGGCGTGCCAGTTATCTCCGAGATTGAATTTGCCGGCCGCTACACAAAGTCCCGCAAGATAGGCATCACGGGAGCCAACGGCAAGACCACCACCACACTGCTCATCCACCACATCCTCACGGAGTGCGGCGTAAGCGCATCCCTGGCAGGCAATGTAGGCTTCAGCATGGCGCGCCAAGTAGCCAAAGGCAATGAGCCAGATTGGTACGTCATTGAGCTGAGCAGCTTCCAGTTGGACGACATGTTCGACTTCAAGTGCGACATAGCCATACTGTGCAACATCACACCGGACCACATGGACCGCTATGACCACAGCCTGGCCAACTACGCGCATGCCAAGTATCGCATCACGCAGAACATGACCGAGAACGACGTCTTCATCTACAACTCCGACGACCTCGGCACACTTACGTACTTCAACAATCCCGAGGCCACGTGCATCCCCGTGTCGCTGCTCAACCGCTCGCTCTACGCCACATGCGATGGCGGCCTCATAGACATCAGCTTTGGCCCCAACGAGGACTTCTCGATGGCAGCGCAGAACTTGCCAATCCCCGGTCGTCACAACATATACAACTGCATGATGGCCATCTCGGCAGTAATCGCCATTGGCTATGTCACCGAAGAGGAGCTCGTGATCCCCAACGAGGACATCATGGCAGCCCTCAAGACATTCCGCAACGCCCCCCACAGGCTTGAGCCCGTACGCACGCTCGACGGCGTGGAGTACGTCAACGACTCGAAGGCCACCAACGTCGACGCCGCATGGTATGCTCTTGAGGCACAGACAAAACCCGTTGTATGGATTGCAGGCGGCAAGGATAAGGGCAACGACTACAGCGTGCTCAACGACCTCTGCCGCAATAAGGTAAAGGCCCTCGTATGCCTCGGCAAAGACAATGCGAAGTTGCTCGAGTGCTTCAAGGGCGTGATAGACACCATTGTGGACACTCACGACATCGACACCTGCGTGGCCGAGTGCCGCCGTTTGGCATCGTCGGGCGACGTGGTGCTCCTCTCGCCTTGCTGCGCAAGCTTCGACCTCTTCACTAGTTACGAAAACCGTGGCGACCTCTTCCGCGAGGCCGTGAACAAACTCTCGTAGGCAAACGCAGAGAAGTAGAGAGACGGAAAGATAAACTATAGATTAGGAGAACCTTAATGGACAACATACTTGCCAAAGTCAGCAGTTTCATAAAGGGGGACAGGCTCATATTTTGGGCTGTCGTCTTCCTCATAGTGCTGTCCATACTCGTAGTGTATAGTTCGACGAGCGCGCTTGCCTATCAGAAGATGGGAGGCAACACGACATTTTATATCGTCAAGCACTGCGCCATGTTGCTCGGCGGCTTCCTTCTCCTCATCGTTTTTAGCAATATACGCCCGCGTTTGATATCCCGGCTCACGATTGTCGGATGGGGCTTCTCTATAGTGTTGCTTCTTCTCGCCGTTACGGTGGGATCGAGCATCAACGGCTCGTCGCGTTGGATAAGCGTGGCGGGAGTAACATTCCAGCCGTCGGAGATAGCCAAGGTGGCACTGATGCTGCTTACGGCTAAGCTATTGGCAAGAAATGAGAAGAATCCGGACAAGGCGTTTTGGGGTATTATTACCGCCACGCTCATCACATGCGGTTGTATCATCATGGAGAACCTCTCCACTTGTTTGCTCGTTGGGGGATCAGTCTTCATCATGATGATTATCGGCCGCGTATCACCTGGCAAGCTTTTCATGCTGGGTGGAGGAGCGACGCTTTTTGTTGCCCTCATCATCTACTTCGCGCCAGTGGTCAGTGAGGTGTTTCCACCGGCCAGACGAGCCCTGACATGGCGCGCTCGCATCGAGCGTTTTTTGGGAGACAGCGATGATGCGGCGGCACAGAATGGCAAACACATTGGCGACAAGACTCAGGTGGAGCAAGCAGCCACGGCCGTAAGCACCGGAGGACTCGCGGGTCGCGGACCGGGCAACAGCTACATGAAGAACTTCCTGCCAATGGCGTATAGCGACTTCATCTTCTCCACCATACTTGAGGAGTATGGAATATGGGGAGGACTTTTGGTCGTCATGGCCTACTTCATAATTTTTGCCCGAGCAAGGGTCATAGCACTGCGAAGTAAAAGGCCGCTCCACCTATACACGATATACGGCTTGGCACTGGTACTCACGCTTCAGGCGGTCATAAACATGATGGTAGGCGTAGGCCTGATGCCCGTGACTGGTCAGACGTTGCCGATGCTCAGTATGGGCGGCTCGTCGAACTTCATCACAGGCGCGACCTACGGCATGATTCTCTCGATAAGCGAAGAGCCGAACAGGATCAAAGCAGAGAGCGAAACAGAAAAGAAATAGAGAGAAAAAACAACATAACCATTTACCCCAACCACAGCAAGGGCGGCAATGCGACACAAGAAGCCTCGCACACCCAAGCGCGAAACGGGCAAACAGAAGTCTTAAGAAAATGAGAGTAATAATTAGCGGAGGCGGCACGGGAGGCCATATCTTCCCCGCCATATCGATAGCCAACGCCCTCAAAGAGGCGGACCCCACGACGGAGATTCTCTTTGTCGGAGCCCAAGGCAAAATGGAGATGGAGAAGGTGCCCGCAGCCGGCTATAAGATTGTAGGCCTGCCCGTTGCCGGACTTCATCGCCAACTAAACTTGCGCAATATTGGCCGCAACTTGCTACTCCCCTTCAAGCTCATTGGCAGCCTCGTGAAAGCCGGCAAGGTCATCTCGGAGTTCAAGCCCGACGTATGCGTAGGCGTGGGTGGCTATGCCAGTGCCCCTGTGCTATACCGCGGCGCGGGCAAGGGCGTCAAGTGCCTTATCCAAGAGCAGAATTCCTACCCCGGCGTCACGAACAAGATATTGGCCAAAAAGGCCGAGAAGATATGCGTAGCCTACCCCGGCATGGAGCGTTTCTTCCCCGCCGAGAAGATTATAATGACCGGCAACCCCGTGCGTCAGAACCTGCGCGCAAGCATCGACAGATCCGCCGCAGCGGCTGAGTTCGGAGTCAACCCCAACAAGAAGATTATCCTCGTCATCGGCGGCAGCCTCGGAGCTCGCTCCATCAACAATGGCATCCTGGAGACCTTAGGTCAGCTCACCGACGACGTAGAGCTCATATGGCAGACTGGAGCGATTTACTATGACCGCATCAGCAAAGAGTTGGCAAACAAGAATCTGCCTAACGTCCATGCCATGGCCTTCATCAAGCGTATGGATATGGCATACGCATTGGCCGACCTCGTAGTCTCCCGCGCTGGCGCAAGCTCAATTTCCGAGCTCGCCCTCCTGGGCAAAGCCGCAATCCTCGTGCCATCGCCCAACGTCAGCGAGGACCATCAGACAAAGAACGCCAAAGCCCTTGAGAACGAGGGGGCGGCAGTCATGGTGGCCGACGCCGTGACGGACATGCTCCTCGAAGTAGCGCAAGGCATCCTCACAGACAAGGAGAAACTCCAGAGCCTGAGCGAGAACATTGTAAAGTTCGCACGCCCCGACGCAGCGAGTGACATAGCCCGCGAGGTGATGCGCATAGCAGCCGAGAACAAGAAGTAAACACAGGAAGAGGAGAATAAGTGATGAACAAGACAGAGAGGGTATATTTCCTGGGCATTGGCGGTATAGGAATGAGCGCCATAGCCCTCCACTACCGTCAGTTAGGCACAGCCGTGGCAGGATATGACCGCACGCCATCGGACCTCACGCACACGCTCGAGGCCGCCGGCGCAGCCATCTCATATACCGACGACATTTCCACAATTCCCGAGGCATTCCGAAATGCCGAGGGCACCCTCGTGATCATCACCCCCGCCATTCCGCCCGACAGCAAAATCTGGGCCTTCTTCCGCGAGAATGGCCACAGGATTGAGAAGCGCGCCGTGGCTCTTGGCGAGCTCACCCGTCCGCTACGCACATATTGCGTGGCCGGCACTCATGGCAAGACTACCACATCGACCCTCATAGCCCACATCCTGCGCCAATCGGCCAAAGGATGCTCGGCCTTCCTCGGCGGCGTGTCCGTCAACTACGACACCAATTACTGGGGCAACCTCAAGAGCGACCTTGCCGTCACCGAGGCCGACGAGTTCGACCGCTCGTTCCTCCAGCTCACGCCCACAGGCGCGGTCATAACATCTATGGACCCCGACCACCTGGACATCTATGGCACACATGCCGAGATGATCAAGTCGTTCCTCGACTTTGCCGCCAAGGTGCGCGAAGGGGGCATGGTACTGGTCAAGAAAGGACTGCCAGTGGTACGCGAGGACGTGGCTAAGGACGTAAGGGTACGCACATATGCTTTGCTCGACCCGTTGGCGGACTACCATGCCGAGAACGTCAGGATTGCAGACGGCCGATATGAATTCGACATTGCCACACCGGCGGAGACAATCAAGGGCATCCGCCTCGGCATACCCGGCTTCCACAACGTAGAGAACGCGGTGGCGGCAACAGCCATGGCTCTCGATGCCGGTGCCACAGCCGACGAAGTACGCAAAGCCTGCGCAACGTTCAGAGGAGACAAGCGCCGATTTGAGATAAAGCTGGAGACCCCAACGGCTATGGTCATAGACGACTACGCCCACCATCCGCAAGAGATCCGCACGACGCTCGAATCGATACGCCATCTCTATCCCGGCCGAAAACTCACAGTGGCCTTCCAGCCGCACCTCTATACCCGCACACGCGACCTTGCGGACGACTTTGCCCAAGCGCTTAGCCTTGCGGACCGCACGTGGCTGATAGACATATACCCCGCTCGCGAGAAACCCATCGAGGGAGTATCGTCGGACATGCTGCTGGACAAGATGAAGGCGGGCGTAGGTCGCAAGAGCACCAAAGCCACATTGGCGGACGACATTGTCAGTGAGGACATTGACATCGTCGTGGTCATGGGAGCGGGCGACATTGACCGCCTCGTAAATGGCGTAACGGTTAAAGTAAAAGAAGCAAAACAAGCATAGGAGAGCAAGACAGATGAGCGAAGAGGGCACAAAGCCAGAGACACAGCAAGCGACATCCTCCCGCAAGAAGATAGTCGTATCCGGGGCGGCAGCCAAGCTGACCCGGTGGCTCGGTTACGCCATCCTCGCGTCATACTTCCCCATAGCGGGCGTATATGCCCACAGTCAAAAAGCCGAAACTCGTTGCGAAAAGATTGCCACCGACGTACACACCGGCGGGCAAGACGTAATGATAACCGACAAGGGATTGCATAGGCTGATAGACAGCGAGTTCCCCGAGCTCAAGGGTCAAAGGCTGAACGAGATAGACTACTCCGACCTCGAAAAGCAGATAGAGCAGTTGGACGTCGTCCGCCGATGCGAAGCCTACCCCACGATAGATGGCACGGTCCACATCGAGATTTACCAGCGCAAACCCATCATGCGCGTCTTCAGCAGTGGCGGCTCTTACTATATGGACGAAGAGGGATATAAGATAGCAGCCTTGCCGGGCATGCGCACCCACACCCTCATAGTCAATGGGCACGTCAACTCGATGATAGACGTATCGAGCCTCATAGACCTCTGCAACTACATCAAGCGCAGCGACTTATGGAACTCAATGATAGAGCAGGTATACGTGACCAAGAAGCAGGAATTCGTCCTCGTGCCGCGCGTAGGCAACCACGTTGTGGAATTTGGTACGACCGTCAATATGGAGCAGAAATTCAAGAACCTTGAGTTGCTCTATCGTCGCGGATGGGTCAAGCAGGAGTGGAACGTCTATTCACGCGTCAGCCTCAAATACGACGGGCAGATAATCTGCACAAAACGGTAAAGCGGAAACAGCACCTCATAAATCTTATCAATATGGAGAACAACATAATAATAGCCTTAGACTTAGGCACATCCCGCACGCGAATTGTGGCGGGAATGACGGCCAAGGACAAACCGTACGGGCTCAACGTACTGTGCTATGAGGACATGCCCTCGCAAGGCATACGTCGCGGCGGCGTCTTAAACAAAGACGAGGCGAACAAAGTGTTGAACAACCTCCTTATTGGCATAGACAAAAAGCTTACAGACCTCAAGATCAAGAAGCCACGTCAGAAAAACACCTTCGTGGTCAACATTGGAGGCCTGAGTTTCGCCACGTCGCAGAACATAGCCAAGATAGACCTCAACGGGCAGAAAGTGACCTCGCAGACCCTCACAAACCTCGAGAAATGCGCACTGGCCAGGATTGAGGCGAGTTTTGCAAACGACGAGAAGCTCATCCACATAGAGCCCATCGGGTATTCGATAGACAGCGAACCATTTACCGACAACGTGATAAACCGCGACGGAGGCAGCGTCGAGGGGAAATATACATACACATACGCAAAGCGCAAAGCCATAGAGCTGACAACCAAAGCCTTCCCGGCCAAAGCAGCCCCGACCGAATTCTACCCCACGGCATCGGCCAAAGCACAGGTGTTGCTCAACACGGCCCAAAAGCGCGACGGAGTAGCCCTAATCGACATGGGCAGCGAAAGCACGAGCGTTGCCATATATTTCCAGGAGTCGTTGCGATATGAAATCTCCATCCCACTGGGTTCGGACACCATCACGCATGATATCGCGGTGGGCCTCGGCGTGAGCCATGGGGATGCAGAAACCATAAAGAGACACTTCGGTATAATGCCCGAAGCTGAAGCCAACAAGCAATATGAAGTGGCTTTGGAAAGTGGCAAAACTATCAGTTTCAGCGGAGTACAGCTCAACTACTACACTCAAGCAAGAGCTGAGGAACTCGCAGCCTACATCTACAGCGCACTGAAGGATGGCGTACAGCAAGGCAAATGCCCGCGCGACATCAAGTTGGCCCTCACAGGTGGCGGCGCCAAACTGAAAGGCATCGGGCAAATCATAGCCAAGCAGACAGGCAACAACCTCACACAGACTATTATAGCCGACATAGACAATATCGAGGACGACAAGGCGGAGGAGTTCGCCGCGGCCATCGGCATGATATCCTCGTGGGCGAGGGAGCACGTAGACCAGGAGCCCGCAGGCCCTGCTACGCTCTTCGACCCCGACAACATAGACGTGGCAGCCCAGAGCTCCCCGACAGAGCCAAAGGCGGAAGCGCCCAAGCAGCCAACGCAACAACCTGAGACACAAGCCTCAGAGCCCGAGACTCGGCCCGAGCAGGCAAGCCAGGCGAAGTCCGAGCCCAGCGCAGTTGAGCCCGACAAGAAAAAGGGAGAGAAAGAACGCGGAGGAATATTAGGAACGCTTAGCAAAGGCTGGTCCGTATTATTCTCTGCCGATGATGATGTCAAATATTAACCTATACAAAACGAAATAAAGATGGAAGAAGACATCATGGAACGGCTCTCAGCCGACGACGCAACCGGCAACGGCGCAACCGACAAGTCGGAGATAATAAAGATCATAGGCGTAGGCGGCGCAGGCTGCAACGCTGTAAACAATATGTATGAGTTGGGCATCGAAGGCGTAAACCTCGTGGTCTGCAACACGGACCTCCAGGCCCTCGAGAACAGCCCCGTCAGACGCAAGATACAACTTGGCAAAACCCTTACCGAAGGCCTCGGAGCCGGCAACGACCCCAAGATTGGCCACGACAGCGCGATAGAAGCCGCAACGGAAATTGACCACGTACTGGCCGACAACACCAAAATGGTATTCGTGACTGCCGGCATGGGTGGCGGCACTGGCACAGGCGCAGCCCCCGTCATAGCCAAGCAAGCCAAGGACAAAGGCATCCTCACCATAGGCATCGTCTCCATCCCCTTCAGCAAGGAGGGCCTCCCGCGCCTCCAGCAGGCCATCAAGGGCGCCGAGGAGATGAACGACTGCGTAGACTCGCTCCTCGTAGTGAGCACCGACCGAATCTACGAGATATACAGGGGTCAGAAGCTAACGCTGAGAGAGGCCTTCAAAAAGGGCGACAACGTATTGGCCCTTGCAGCCAAAGGACTTGCGGAGATTATAACCAAGCACCACATTGTCAACGTGGACTTTGCGGATGTCTCCCGAACACTCAAGGACAGCGGATGCTCAATCATGGGAACAGCCGAGGCCAAGGGCGACGACCGTGCGCAGGTAGCCCTCTCGCAAGCCCTCAACTCACCCTTGCTCAACAACCACGACATCTGGGGTGCCACGCATATTATCGCCAACGTCACAACCGCCGCCGACTCCGAGATTTACCTCGACGAGAGCGACTACATCCAGGAGTTCCTCAACAATAAGGCAGGCGGAGTTGCCAATGGACACCTGACCGTAATCCCTGGATTTGGCATCGACGAGAACCTCGAAAGTGGCATGATGCGCGTAACAGTCATTGCCACAGGCTTCTCGCAGAGCGTCTTCGGCACTGGCAACCAATCGGCAGTAAACGTAGACCTCACCAACAACGCGAAAACCGCCACGGCAACCGACGACGAGAACCCCGTGACCGTGACCCTCTACAACGACCCCGAGACACAGCACCTCAACGAGATTATAGAGAAAGTCTATAAACACAAAGAGGCTGCCGACGGCAATTTCGACCCCAAGCAAATGGGCCCGGCCACAAGCATCCCCCTCAACAAACTGACCGAGGAGGCCCTCAACCAGCTGGAGCAGACCCCGGCCTACAAACGTCGAACAGAATAGCCGACCGAAGCTGGACTATTCAGCTTTGCGCAACCTCAAAAAGAATACCTAACACACACTAAAACATATAAGTCATGAGTTTCATTGATCAGATAACCGAAGACATCAAGAGTGCCATGAAAGCCCACGACCACGTACGCCTCGAGGCCGTCCGCGGAATCAAGAAAGAGCTTATCGAGGCCAAGACCGCCAAGAGCGCAAGCGAGGAACTTGAGGAGTCCGACATCATGAAGATCCTCCAGAAGATGGTCAAGCAGCGCAAGGACACCGCCCAGATCTACATCGAGCAGAACCGCCAGGACCTCGCCGACGAGGAGATTGCGCAGGCCGACGTCATCGCAGCTTACCTCCCCGCCGAGATGAGCGCAGAGGAGCTTGAGGCAGCCGTAGCAGCCGTCATCGAGAAGGTGGGCGCCACGAGCATGAAGGACATGGGCAAGGTCATGGGCACCGCCAGCAAGGAACTCGCAGGCCGCGCCGAGGGCAAAGCCATCTCAGATTGCGTAAAGAAACTGTTGGCCGCAAAGTAAGCCACGGCCAGCACGCCACTTAAGAAGTGGATTTTTGATATTTGGATTTTTGTTTGCGTCCCCATCTGCCGGACCACCCCTCTTTTTTTGGGGGAGCGGAAGGCAGGTGGGGACGCTTTCCGTAACCTCACCGGCGCAGTGAATGATATTACAATCCTGAGTCTTTGCGCCCAACATATCCGAAAAATCACTATATTTGAATTTTCGCACAAGCGGAAGATTTCACCCAACCGAAAATCGGGGGCAGCAAAACCGTAAACATCCAGAATAACAAACGACAAAAGAACCAATAAGATGAAAATAGCAAAGAGCTTGGCAGTAGCCATCGTAGCCGCAATGGGCCTCAGCAGCTGCGGATATAACACCATGGTAGAGAAGCAGGAGTCCGTAGAGGCTCAGTGGGCACAGGTAGAGAACGTATACCAGCGCAGAGCAGACCTCATCCCCAACCTCGTCGCCACAGTCAAGGGCTACGCGGCTCACGAGAGCGAGACTCTCTCCGCTGTAGTCGAGGCGCGCTCGAAAGCCACCAGCGTAACCATCGACGCAAGCAACCTCAGCGAGGAGAAACTTGCCGAGTTCCAGAAAGCGCAGGGCGAGCTTAGCGGCGCGCTCGGCAAACTCCTGGCCGTGCAAGAGGCATACCCCGACCTCAAGGCCAACGAGAACTTCCGCGACCTGAGCGCACAACTTGAGGGCACAGAGAACCGCATTGCCACCGAGCGCAAGAAGTTCAACGACACCGCCCGCGAATACAACACCTACATCAAGAAATTCCCCAACAACATCACAGCCAGCATTTTCAGCTTCGACAGCAAGCCTTACTTCAAGGCCGACGAGGGCTCAGAGAAAGCTCCAAAGGTAGAATTCTAACCCCGCACACAAGGACAGAAACGTGATGTTTGGCAAGAAGAACCCATACGCGCCTTTCGACAAAGACGCGTGCAAGCAAATCGAGACAGCAATAGTCGAGGCCGAGAAGCAGACAAGCGGCGAGATACACGTACACGTGTCGGAGAAATGTTCCGAAGATGTGGTGGCATCGGCCGTCAAGGCCTTCGAGGATCTCGGGATGACTAACACAAAGTTGCGCAACGGCGTGCTGTTCTTCTTTGCCACGGGCGAACGCAAATTCGCCGTGCTTGGCGACAAGGGCATCAACGACATTGTTGGCCAAGGATTTTGGGACGATATTGTGAAGACCATCAAGGAGGGCTTCGCGAGCAACACTCCCATTGACGCACTTTGCAAATCGATAAGCCTCTGCGGGGACAAGTTGCGAGCCTACTTCCCGCCCCAGCCCGGCGACGAGGACGAGCTGCCCAACGAAGTCAGTTTCTCCAAAGGTAAAGTAGGAGAGTAGAGAGAGGGAGAAACAGACAGAGAAGACAAAAAGATGAAGATACTAAGCAGCCTGCGCAAAGCACTGACAACGTTCGCAGCCATTGCGGTCACACTGCTGATGGCGACAACAGAGGCCCGAGCCGGAGTGCCCGACGCACCCAACCCGCCACGACTCGTAAACGACTTTGCCAACGTACTCAGCAGCATGGACAGCTCAGTGCTCGAGGATTCGCTCGTGCGCTTTGCCCGCCACACGTCTACGCAAGTGTCCGTGGTGACAGTCTCAGACCTCGAAGGTCGCGAGATAGCAGAGTACGCACAGGAGATTGCCGAGAAATGGGGCATTGGACAGAAGGACAAGAATAACGGCGTAATAATCCTCATCAAGCCCAAGACCGAGGACAGCCGCGGCCAAGCCTTTATCGGCACAGGCTATGGAGTGGAAGGCGCATTGCCCGACGTGACTTGCTCTCGCATTGTCCGCGAAGTAATGATACCTTACTTCCAGGCCAATGACTATGGTGGAGGCATCGTGGCCGGAGCCGTAGCCGTCATGAAAGCCGTGCAGGGCGAATATGAGGCCGATGAGGATGAGGGAGAAGAAGACATCTGGATTTTTCTGTCCGTCTTGTTCGTAGCTATAATCATCTTCTTTCTTCTATTCAGCACCAATTCCGGCGGCGACGACCATGGCAGACACATAACGCACAGTTCGGGAGACGAGTGGCTGATGGCCAGCATACTCACGAACGCCGCATCACGCGGTTCCTCGGGCGGATGGTCTGGCGGAGGTTTCGGCGGCGGCGGATTTGGAGGCTTCGGCGGCGGCTCGTTCGGTGGCGGTGGCGGCGGCGGCAGCTGGTAGACTGCAGTTTTTTAGCCACAAACGCCCGACGCTACAGGATGTCGGCACGAAAATAAGAATTGACAGATAAATAAATAGACAGAGCTTTGCTAACGGCAAACATAATAATACTAGCGACAATGCTGCTCCTCTCCGCGTTCTTCTCGGGGAGCGAAATGGCATTCCTTGCCTCGAACAAACTGCTTATTGAGATAGGCAGGCAGAAGCATCCGCGGATAACGAGCGTAATAGACATATTCAATGCCAAGCCGTCGCTGCTTATTGCCACAATCCTCGTGGGCAACAACGTCACGATGGTCATCTACGGCCTCGTATTCTCCGACACTGTAGGCCCGTACATCGGCAATTACGTAGTCAGCCCGACATTGGCATTGCTGGTGCAGACCATACTCTCCACGATAATAATAATCGTGACGGCGGAGTTCCTGCCCAAGAGCCTGATACAGATCAACCCATCGGCTATGCTCTACGTCATGGCCATACCCCTCTTCTTCTTCTACGTCATCTTCTATCCCGTCAGCGTGATTATGCAGAAAGCGTCGTCTTTCGTCATAAAATATATACTGAGGAGCAAGCAAGAGGAGACGTCGCAAAACCTGTTGCCAGGCCGAGTAGACTTCGACAACCTAGTCTCAATGCAGGCGGAGAAGAATGACGAAGACTCGGAGGTCGGATTGGAGGCCAAGCTCATGCGCAACGCGTTGGACTTCTCGAAGATCAAGGTGCGCGACTGTTACGTCCCTCGCACGGATATCGTGGCACTCAGCATAACGGAGAGCGTCGAGCGGCTGCATAAGATGTTCGTCTCATCCGGCTACTCCAAGATATTGATATACAACGGGTCGATAGATAATATTGTTGGCTATGTGCACGTCTCCGAGATGTTTAAGGACGCAAAGAGCATACGGGATATGATGTCGCCCATTGCCGTAGTGCCCGAGACGATGAGAGCCAACCTGCTGCTCAAGCAGTTCACCAGTCAGCACAAGAGCATCGCCATAGTGGTGGATGAGTTTGGCGGCACGTCGGGCCTCATAACCCTCGAAGACGTACTCGAAGAGATCTTTGGAGAGATTAACGACGAGCATGACGACGACGACCTTATCGACCAGAAAGTTGACGAGCAGACATACGTCTTCTCGGGCCGAATGGAGGTTGAGGACATCAATGAGAAATATGATCTTCACCTGCCTGTTTCGGAGGACTATGATACATTGGCAGGCCTCATATTGAGCGAGACGCAGTCTATACCTCAGGAGGGTGACAAGGTCGAGATTGAAGGCTTCGAGTTCAAAATACTCCAGGCCGGACATGCCACAATAGACAAGATAGAGTTGACCGTCAAGGACTAAAGATTATCTTAGGATTTGATCCGCAATGGGGCTCAAGGGCGGCGACCCGCCATTTTTTGACTCATTGTGGCAACTTTGTTGAGCATAAATAGAGCGTAAAAAGTCAGCGAGCCTTGTCAATTATCAATTGTCGGACGTTAAATGTCAATTGTAAGGCTGTTATTTAAATAAATACGCTAAATTTGCGCTGCAAAATAAACTAAGCAAGAACCATCCCCAAAGGAATGCGGGAACATAGGACCTATAAAATATAAAAACGGGCTATGTCAACGCACTCCAGATGAATTTGGGGCAGGGGAAACAACGTAAAACAATCTTTCTGAACCTATAAAATGAAACACCTCGTCTGCACACTGGCTATGGCCATCGCACTTATCGCATCCTCGTGTCAGGCACCCGCTGGCGATCAGAAAGCCGCAGGCTGCTGCAACGACACCACTTCCCTGTCGATAGCATACGTCAACTCCGACTCCCTCCTCAAGAACTACGACTATGCCAAGAAGCTCAACGACAGCATGAACGACAAGATCGAGAAGATGCGCGCCGACCTCAACCAGCAGCGTCGCTCGGTTGACCAGGACGCATACGAGTTCCAGCGCAAGGTGAACAACAACGCCTTCGCCTCTATGGAGCGTGCGCAGAGCGAGAGCAACCGAATCCAGAAGCGCGCACAGGAGCTCCAGGAGCAGGAGCAGAAGCTCAGCTACGAGCTCCAGACCGAGCAGGCAAACCTCAGCGCAGCCCTCATGGACACCCTCACAAACTTCCTCAGCACCTACGCCGAGGGTCGCTACGACATCATACTCCACGAGAAGATGAAGAACGACCTCGTACTCTACTCTGTAAAGGGCATCGACATCACCGAGGCCGTAACTGCCGAGCTCAACAAGCGTTACGCAGCTTCGCAGAAGTAAGTCCCACTAGGGTATAATCAACCATCATCCCCCGCCGAGATTTCTCTTGGCGGGGGATTTTTTTTGCGTCTGACTTTTCGTTCTTGCATAAAAACGGAACGGCAGTATGGCGATTACGCTTGCCGCTGTTCTATGCCTATGGATTGGCTATTCCTTTGTGACTAGAGCCTCCTGTTTTGCGGTGTTGCCTGTTAGTTATCGTGGGGATTTTGCCACTTTTCTCCCCGCCAATTCGCCATCACAGCGAATTTGGAGCACGGAGACCAGCAGAGGGAAGAGCAACGCGGCACAGCAAAAAGAAAGGGCCGGGCTCCCGAAAAAGGAGCCCAGCCCTATGATTTATTTGCCCGATAAAATGTTACGGTGCAAACATTATCAGATGCAACGGTCTACTCCGCGGTGATACGGATAACCTGCTTAGTATAGTCAATCTCGACCTTACCGAGGCGGTTCATGACGCTCTGACCGAGGAGGAGCGGGGCTCGCTGGTTGACAACGATAGAGGCACGCACGTTGGTCAGAGTCTCGCCACCAAACGTGACAGATCGGAGGAGGATTTTCTGGCCTACGGAAATATCGCCATTAGCATCACCGTAAATAGCCTTATCGCCAAGATCTGACTTGAGGAGATAGCCGTTCTTGTAGAGGAACTGGGCCTCGACAAGGCTTATAGTCACGTCTGCCGCGCCAGAATCGAAGATGAACGTTAGGGGCACGCCATTGACCACGCAAGGAACAGTAAGCACACCGTTATCATGGGAGAACGCGACCTCAGATACAGAGCCTTTAGCCTTGGCAGTCTGCGACTTATTCTCCTTGGACTTGGAGGCATCGAGCGCATCCTTTGCCTTCTGCTCATACTTGGCCACGAGGGGCTCGAAATCGGGCGACTTGCGGATATTGTCGAGGTCGTTGTCGCGGCGGATGTGCGTGAAATCACGATAACCGCGTTCGAGGCACTCCCTAAGGTTATCAAGGCTCGTACCGACCTTGCCCATAAGTGAGTAGAGGCAGGCGAGATTGTAATAAGCACTCTCTTTATACTCCGGGCGAGTGAGCGAAAGAGCCTTGTTCATAACATCGATGGCCTCATCCGGGCGGCCGAGATAGAAAAGGGCGTAAGCCTTCTGCTCGTAATCTATATTGCCTTTGTTGGACTCATTGTCCTCCTGTTTCTTGACAAGGGTAAGGACGGCCTCATAATCCTCTTTGGCCATATCCTTTTCGCCAAGTTCGGCCAAGATATTGCCACGAGTGAGGCGATAATGGGAGTGGTCGGGAGCTCGCTGGATAGCCTCGCTAAGATCCTCAACAGCCTCCTCCTTCATGCCATTGTAACGTTCATACCAACCACGGTTATAGAAAGTTGAAGCATTGGGATTGAGCTCAACCACTTTGTCGAAATCGGCGATTGTAGACTTGACATCGGCTCTCATAGACTCCTTCACCTTTGCACGAATATAGAAGCCATTGTAAGAGGTTGAGTCAACGGCAATATACTTATTCGCATACTCGAGGGCGTTGTCGTAGTCGCAGATCTCGTTATAGCAGTAGGCAAGTTGGTAGATGGCATTCCTATTGCTCTCCTCGATCTCGATTTGCTTCTTAAGGTAGGGAATGGCAAGATCACACTCGTTCTTAGAAATATGAATTTGCGCGAGGACATCTGGCCAATTTGAGACATTGGGGTTATCAATCATCTTGGCGCGGAGTTTGAGATCTACGAGGGCTTGGAAACCGGACAAGTCTTCTGGCTTGCAGGCAGAGTTCTCGACTTCATACGTAGACTGCGAATTCTCGAAATTCTGCGAGAGGAAATTCTGCGCACCTCCTGTGTCTGAATATGACTCGGATTTCTCGAGTACATAAATCGCGTCATTTACAGCTGCAACCAAATCGCCCTTAGCCAGGTAGGTTCGGGCGCGCTCAAGGTAATAGGAATAGTTATTTGGGGTAAGCATTATGGCCTTGTTGATACAAGACAAGGCCTTTTCAGCATCGAACGGAGTGACAAAACGAAGAGCTGTTGACGAATATAAGTAGACTTTTGGCTTGTAGGGGCAAACCTTCATGGCAGCATTGCAATAAGAGAGCACCTCTTCGTATTGCTCGCAGGAAAGACATAAGTACGCCTTCAGTTCATAGCCGAGGCTACTCTTAGGTTCCCGATTAAGCGAGGCCTCGATACATTTGTCGGCATCAGCCATCGCACTAGGGATGTCATTCAAACAGAGATAAGCCCAGCTCTTGTTATAGTAAGCCGACTCAAGCAACTCATAATCCTTGCCAGCCAAACGGACGGCGGTGGAAGCGCTCGCCAAACTCTCTTCAAATTTCCAAGAACGACCGTAGAGTACAGACTTTTCGAGGTGCGCATATCCGTTGTTGGGGTCATCGGCAATGGCGCGCTCCAAATATGCATCAGCATCCTTGTAGTCGCCATTATCGATACACTCCTTCGCCCTACGATAATTGTAGTTCTCCTTATATTTCTTTGCGGCATCCGACTTTTGAGCCTCCACGGGAGCCACGGCGACGACCAAAGCGGCAATCGCCATTAATATGCTTTTAATTTTCATTTTCACATCGATTGATTAGTTCAACTTCTGGAGTCGCTCGAGGTGTGCGGTACGAGCCTTCTCGATGATGTCGGCATAGCCGTCCGTCTGCCTAAGCCCAGCAAGTTCCGGAGCACTTTCGAGCATAAGGAAATCAACATAACCGGCATCTATGGCTTTAGAAAGGGCGTCGAGAGCCTTGTCTTGCTGGTCGGACATTGCATAAGCCACCGTCGAATAGAACCAATGTAAACCACTCTTGTAGACAGCAGTGACTTCTGTCATGCACTCTTCCACATTCTTCTTGTCGCCAAGAATCGCATAGGCGATCATGCTGGCCAATGGCACACTCTTGATGTATGGCTTCTCATACATATCTTTGGCATTCTCGGTACGCAGGTACTCGGCCTCACGCTTTATGATATCCCGAGCCAAATTCTCGGCCTCCTTTTGCTTGCCCATCAGAAGGAGAAGTCGCGCCTTATTTGCCAACGTTAAATAGCTTTGGGGACCCAGGATCATTACCGTATCGGCATAAGCGGCAGCCTCCTCATAGTTACCCTCGAGGTAATTGAGG